>CADBQZ010000017.1 GCA_902796865.1 uncultured Ruminococcus sp.
TATAAGAGTATTCTTACGACTCTCCAGAACGAGATGCCTCAGACGATAGCGCTCGTATTGTCACATATCAATTCAAAGAAAACAGCGCAGATAATCGCCGAGCTGCCTGAAGAGACCCAGATAGACGTATTCAAGAGGATCGCCGATCTTGAAGGTACTTCACAGCAGGTAATAAGAGGCGTTGAAGAAATGATACATGAAAAGATAAGCACTGTATCTTCTGTTGAACAGGCGGAACTCGGCGGTATCAATTATCTTGCAGACGTAATGAACAACCTCGATACGAGAACGGAAAAATCTATTATGGAAGAGCTTGATATGTCCGATCCCGAGCTTGTTGACGAGATCAGGAAGAAGATGTTCACATTTGATGACATCGTATTCCTCGACAACCGTGAGATCCAGACATTTCTGCGTGAATGTGACCAGAAGGATCTTACTGTTGCACTCAAGGGTGCAGGTGCAGAGGTCAAGAAGGTCATCATGGCGAATATGTCACAGCGTCAGCAGGAAACGATCAAGACCGATCTTCAGTATCTCCACAACGTTCGTGTGCGTGATATTGAAGAAGCACAGAGAGGCATCATAGATACTATCAGACGTCTTGAAGAAGCAGGCGAGATAGTAATGAGCAAGGGCGGAATGGATGAAATAATTCCTTAAAATAAATTTAATAAACAAAGAAACATAGGCAGGTGTAAAATTATGAGTAGATTTGAATCAGGCATGGAGAGCATGATAGATATGTACATATACGAGACTACATCGCTTCTCGAACAGCTTGACGAAATAATGATGAGAACAGAAACGAATAATGAATTTGGTGAAGAGGATATAAATGAGATATTCCGTATAATGCACACCATAAAGGGAAGTTCCGCAATGATGGGACTTGAGAATATGTCTGTTCTTGCTCACAGAATAGAGGACATGTTTTTCATTATCCGTGAAGAAAATCCGGTAATAGATGAGAAAAAGACTCTTTTCCAGCTTATTTTTGATTCATCGGATCTTCTGAAAGCTGAGATAGATATGCTTCAGGATGATGATTCTGAACCTACAGATTTCAGTGATCAGATCACAAAGATAGAAAAATTCGTTGAATATCTCAAAAAATGCGTAAATGGTGAAGGCGGTGCCGCACCGGCAGCAGAAGGTGAAGCAGCAGAAGCTGCGCCGGAGGCAGCAGATGAAGCAAAACCGGCAGAGGCAGCACAGCCTGAAGGCAGTTCGGGATTCTGTAAGGTACGTGTATACTTTGAGGATAACTGTGAGATGGAAAATCTCAGAGCGCTTATCATCGTAAACAAGATCAAGGAATATTGTACAGAACTTAAAACTGTCCCGGATAATATAGAAAATGATCCTTCGACTGCTAAGGATATAATAGATAATGGTTTTCTTATCATGTTCAAATCTCATGTTGATGATTACAAGGTCGTATTGAGTGAGATCGAAGGTGCAGTAAACGTAAAGTCTTATGAAATAGAAGAAGAGCCATCAGAGTTGGCAGCACCTGCTACTGAAAAAGCAGCAGAACCTGCAGCTGAAGCACCTAAGCCTGCTGCAGCAGCACCTACGGTCGAAGCACCTGCGGTCGAAGCATCTAAGCCTGCAGCAGCACCTGCTCCAAAGCCGCAGCCTACAGCTTCGCAGACTAATGAACAGATAAACAAGAAGATCGCACAGCAGAAAAATGCCGGCGGTCATGCAAATAAAGGCAAGCAGAGTCTTATCAGTGTAAACCTGAATAAGTTAGACCAGCTTCAGGATATGGTCGGTGAGATAGTTATCTCGGAAGCTATGGTAACTTCAAACCCGGATCTCAAGGGATTGAAGCTCGATAATTTCCAGAAAGCTGCCAGAGAACTCAGAAAGCTTACCGATGAGCTTCAGGATATCGTTATGTCGGTACGAATGGTGCCTCTTTCGGGTGTATTCAATAAGATGACAAGAATAGTCCGTGATATGAAGGTAAAGCTCAATAAGGACGTTGACCTTGTATTCGAGGGCGAAGAGACAGAAGTTGATAAGAGCGTTATCGACAATCTTAACGATCCTATCATGCACATGGTAAGAAACTCTGTCGATCATGGTATCGAAGCTACTGCTGAGGAGCGTATTGCTGCCGGTAAGCCTGCAAAGGGTACCGTAACATTAGCAGCATACAGTTCTTCGGGAGAAGTTATCATCGTAGTATCAGACGACGGCGGCGGTATCGACTGTCAGAGAGTACTTGAAAAAGCAAGAGAAAACGGACTTCTTACAAAGCCTGAAGAAGAATATACTGAAAAAGAGATATTCAATATGGTAATGCTTCCGGGTTTCTCGACAAACAAGGAAGTTACCGAATATTCCGGACGTGGTGTCGGAATGGACGTTGTAAGACAGGGTATTGAAAAGATCGGCGGTACAGTTTCTGTTGACAGTAAAGCAGGAGAAGGAACTAACTTTATCATAAAGATCCCGCTTTCACTTGCTATCATAGACGGTATTGAAGTATCGGTCGGAAAATCAATATTCACTATCCCGACAAATGCTATAAAGAAATTTATCAAGCTCAAGAAGAATCAGCTTCTTCATGATACATCACACAAGGAGATCATAAAGGACGGAAATAAGCTTTATCCTCTTATAAGACTGAATCAGTATTATGGCATACAGGATTCGCTTGATAACGTATATGAAGGTGTTGTGGTGCTCGTTGAATCGGACGGAAGATATGCCTGCATACTTGTAGATGAGCTTATCGGTGAACAGCAGGTCGTTGTAAAGCCGTTCTCACCTATGTTCAACAGATATAATATCAAACAGCAGGGTATGGCGGGATGTACTATACTCGGTGACGGAAGCATTACGATAATCCTTGAAATTGGAAGTATCATAGAAAATAACGGTTAAAAGGGAGTGAGCTAAAAATGGCAAATGAATCAGCATATCAGGCAACCAAAAATGAATTCAATACAAACGGCGGACAGATATTGCTGTATTATATAGATGATGTGCTTTACGGCATAGAGATACAGTATATCAATGAAATAATAAGCGTTATGCCTATCACTGTTGTTCCGAGAGTTCCTGAATTTATAAAGGGAGTTATAAACATCAGAGGTAAGGTAGTTCCGGTAATAAGTGTCCGCAACAAGATAAATAAGCCGGAAATACCATATAATGACAGAACAAGTATAATAATCGTTGAGATCGAAGATCTTACTGTTGGTCTTATTGTTGACAGTGTAAGAGAAATGGCAGAAGTCCTTCCTACAGATACCTGTTCTGCACCGGATTATAAAATGGTAAACGAGAATCAGTATATAAAAAGCATCATAGATTCAGGCGGCGAGATAAAGCAGTTGCTTGACATACACAAGCTAATTTTGGAGTAATCAGTTATGGAAAACATTAAAATAACAGACAGCGAATTTGAAAGACTCGTTAAATTTATGTACAAGACGTATGGCATTGATCTTGGCAAGAAAAGGGTATTGATCGAAGGAAGACTTTCCAAAATGATAGCTGAAAGAGGTTTTCATTCATATTCTGAATATTTCAATATGGCTTTCAATGATCCTTCCGGTCTTGAAACGGTAAACCTTGTAAATAAACTTACTACAAATCATACGTATTTTATGCGTGAAGCACAGCATTTTGATTTTCTTCGTGATGTAATGCTTCCGCACGTTGAAAAGACTGTTCTTGATAAAGACGCAAGGATATGGTGTGCCGCATCATCTTCAGGTGAAGAGCCATATACTATAGCCATGATAATAGACGAATATTTTGGCTCAAGAAAGGCAGGCTGGGATCTCAGGATACTTGCAACAGACCTTTCGACAGATATTCTTGCAAAGGCTAAAAAGGGAACATATACAGCCGAAGGAATAAAGGCTGTACCGGATAGCTGGAAAAAGAATTATTTCAAGAAAAATGCTGACGGCACATATACTGTAGTAGACAAAATAAAAAGTCAGGTCATATTCAAACAGTTCAATCTTATGGATGAGATCAAATATAAAAAGCCGTATGATATAATTTTCTGCCGTAATGTAATGATCTATTTTGACGCTCCTACGAAGGCAGCCCTTATAGAAAGATTTTATGATGTAATGAAACCGGGCGGATATTTTCTCGTAGGTCATGCAGAAAGCGTTCCTAAAACTTCAAGATTTAAGTTTGTGCAGCCAGCTACATATCAGAAAATTTAAAATAAAGGGAGTTTTACTATGCTAGAGAGAAAAATAAAGTTATTAATAGTAGATGATTCACTTTTATTCCGTGAAACTCTTGCAAAATTCTTTAATAATGATAACCTTATAGAAGTAGTCGGAAAAGCAAGTGATCCATATGAGGCAAGGGATAAGATAGTTGAACTCAGACCTGATGTAATAACACTTGATGTTGAGATGCCTAAGATGAATGGAATACAGTTTTTGAAAAAGCTTATTCCGCAGTATCCGGTGCCAACGGTCATAGTTTCATCGGCTCCGATAAAGGCGTTTGATGCACTTGACGCAGGTGCTGTAGATTATGTTAAAAAACCGATGATAAAAACTCCCAAAGATATGGAGGGTTTTGCTTATGATCTCAGAGCAAAAGTTGTTACTGCATCGCAGGCAAAGGTCATACAGAAGAAGATATTGGGTTCTTCTAAACAGTCCCATACAGTAAGCAATGAGGCAATTGCGAGAAACAAGGATACAATTATTGCAATGGGAGCTTCTACAGGCGGTACAGATGCGCTCCAGACGGTGCTGACAGCGCTTCCTGGAAATCTTCCGCCGATAGTTATAGTGCAGCATATGCCGCCGGGCTTTACAAAGATGTTTGCCGACAGACTCAACAAAATATGCGCTGTTGAGATAAGAGAGGCAAAAGACGGCGACAGGCTCCATAATGGACTTGCACTTATTGCACCGGGTGATTTTCATATGTCGCTGCATAAAGATGCACAGGGCTATTTTGTTAAGGTCGAGTATGGTGAGAGAGTTTCAAGCCATCGTCCGTCGGTAGATTATCTTTTCAACAGTGTTGCAAAAACTGCCGGAAAAAATGCTATAGGTGTTATCATGACAGGAATGGGCTCTGACGGAGCAGAGGGTATGTATAAGATGTTCCAGCAGGGAGCTTATAATATAGGACAGGATAAAGAGACCTGTGTAGTTTACGGAATGCCGATGACGGCGTATATGCGTGGGGGTGTCACCATACAAGCCCCTCTCGATAAAATAAGCAGTCTTATCTGCAAACATTTGTAAAAGTGAGGAGGGCTTTAAATGAGCAATGTATTGAACAGATTCAATAAAACAGAAGAAGAAGAGATAAATGAGGCTAATGAGATAAGCGAAAAGTATCTTTCCTTTTTCATTGACAAGCAGTTTTATGCTTTTCATATCCATGATGTAGTTGAGATCATTGAGATGCAGGAAATAACTCCGGTACCGGAATTCCCGGATTATGCTAAGGGTATCATAAATCTTCGTGGAACTCTTATCCCTGTTATTGACGTAAGACTTCGTTTCAGTAAGAATGAAGCTGAATATAACGAGAGAACTTGTATCATAATCTTAAATCTTAAAAATGTAATGGTTGGATTTATCGTTGATACAGTCGATGAAGTTATTGATATTGACAAGAAGAATATTACTGGCATACCTAAGATCTCTGATAAGAAGACAAGAAAGTTCATTGAAGGTGTCGGTAAGATACAGAAGAAGATCGTTATGCTTTTGAATGCTCAGAAAATGCTCAGCGATGAGGAAATAAAGGGTCTTGAAAGTGTAAATGATTTTGACGTAAATGATTTTGAAGATGTAAAAAGTGCAACATGATAAATAAAGTTCCCTCCATTTTTATGGAGGGATTTTTTTTGAGCATATAAACACAAAAACCTACCCCATTCTCAAAATTGAGAATGGGGTAAATTTCTTAGGTAAATTTATGGAGAGTATTTGTCGTGATTTTATTCAACGCATATATCAGATCGCTCTTTCAAGTACTAAGCTGTCGAATACGTTTATTTCGCCGTCATCGTTGATGTCGTGTTCTTCAATGTTCATTGAATCTGCTGTATCGCTGTTGCCAACTAGCATCTTCTTGAATAAATTAGCATCATTTGCTGTAACGATACCGTCGTCGTCCATATCAGCTTTATTTGAGTATGTTATAACTATGCTGTCGATAGTGATAGTTTCTCTGTCGCCGTACCAGTATCCGATATTGAGTTTTGAATACTCATTTACCATGTCCTGCTGGTCTTCATTGATAGTTGCGTTTATTGCAAAATCAGAGTATGGGTTCTGTCCTGAGAAGTTCTTCTGGAACATATGTGAATTTGCCATATTCATGAATACGCCGATATTATAATTGCCTATATAGCTGTCTGAGCTGATATTTACTTCTATATTTTCTATAACGTCAAGCTTGTTTGCAATATCAAGAGCATCTATTGAAAGCATTTCTCCGCCCATTGTAAGATCCTTGTTTACAACGATTATTCTTGAATGCTTGCTGCCTTCATTTGTTACAGGAGCATAAGTTACTGATGAAGATGTAGTTGTAGTTTCAACAGGAGCTGATGTTGTAGTAGTTGTTGTAGTAGTTGTTGTTATTGTTTCGGTTGTAGTTGTGATCTCTGTAACTTCATTTTCTCTTACAACAAGTGTTATAGAGTCGATATAGATAGGGTATGTCTGGCTGTAATTGCAAGTAAGTGTAAGTGTGCTGTCAGACTTTATAGCATTGCATCTGTAAGCATCGTCTATGATATAGCTGAAGCAGTCTTCGTCTATTTCCTTATTTTCAGAATATGTGCAGTTGCCGTTTGAAACTGCAAGCTCATATGACATAGAGAGGTAGCCTATCATGAAGCTGTTTGCGCTCATATCAACGATGACTGCATCTGCTGTTTCGTTGTCGTTGAGGTATTTGCCGATATTTAATTCTACAGAATCACTCTGATCGTATAATCCATCATATGAGATGATCCTTTTTGTATACTGACCTTCGCTAAGAGAAAATGCAGTAGTTGTAGTTGTCTCGGTTGTTGTGATCTCAGCTGTAGTAGTTGTCATTTTTGTTGTAGTCTCATAAGCGGTAGTTGTTGTTTCAGATGTAGTAGTAGTTTCAGTTGTTGTCTCAGGTACTGTAGTAGTTGTTGTAGTTGTAGTTGTTGTTTTAGGAGTTTTAGTGGTTTTTGAAGCAGTTGTAGTTTGTTCAGGAACTCTTAAAACAGCTGTTATGCTGTCGAGTGTGAGCGGTAATGAACCGGAGTACCATAAGCCTACCTGTATGCTTCTGTAGAATTCCATCATGTTGCATTCTTCCTTGGAGCCAAGGCTTATAGAGATCTTATTGTTTGAAACATTTCCCTGGTACACTCTCTGGCACTGCTGACCGTTTGAAAGTGTTGTAGCCATTGTAAGACTTAAATTACCTATAGTATTGTTTGCTGAGAAATTGAATGTAAGAGCATCTATAGTGTCATTGCTGTCCATAATGCTATAGAGATAATCTTTGAATATCTCATTATTTGAATTGAATTGATAATTGCATTCATATGTTCTAAGTATCTGATCGTCTGCAAGAGTTGTTGTTTCTTCAGGTGTTTCAGCTACTGTTGTAGTAGTTGTTGTCGTTGTTACAGCTGTTGTAGTAGCTGTTGTAGCAACGGGTTCTGAGCCTGTTACCCAAAGTGCTGAGAATACGAGTTTCTCACCTGTGAGAAGCGGAGGAATATTGAATGTCTCGCCGGGCTGATAAACATCACCGTTCAAGCTCCAGCCATTGAATCTGTGACCCTCATATGTGAATGAGTTTTCAGGGAGTGTTATAGGAGTTCCGTATGTAACGCTCATATTGTAGCTTTTGCTTCCGTCAGCTCTTGTTCCGCCGACACCGGCAAAGTTTATTGTGTAGACAGCAGGTGCCCATATAGCCTGAACATCAAGGTCGTATGAAGGCATTACATATGTGCTTTCAAGACCAACTGTCTCATTTGTGTTCTTTATATACCATGAAACGAGCTTATAGCCTTTTCTTGAAAATCTTGATGAATTTGCGAACTGGAATGGAAGACCTTCTGCACAAACAAGTGTGAATGTTTTGCTTCCGATAATGTTGTCAACATCTCCGGCTGTATATTTAACACTGTGATATGTTGCAGCTGAGACTGTAACGTTTGAAAAAATCACAGTTACTATAATAACCATTGCCGATATGATAGATAAAAACTTTTTAGATGTATTTGCATTCATGACTAAATCCTCTCCTTTACCATAAACCAATACCTTACCATTTACCTAATAAAAAAAACCGTTATCTTGCACAGATAGCGGTTGACTTAAATAACATGATTAAGATCATGATACTGCAACCGGCTGCCATACCGTCATTTGTGGGTTAGGCCCTCAGCTTTGCGTCCTTGCTTTTCAACAAGTTTGCCAATTATTAACTTTTTCGTTGTATGTTTTTGTATGTATATACTATACCACGAAAACGTTTAAAAGTCAATACCTATATATATAATTTTATTTTAACTTCGAAATTTGCACAATCTGGCATACACATATGTTAAAAATGCACTAATAAAACTTATAATTTACTAAAGTTTCGTAAAATCAGCAGAATTTTCGTTATCTTATTGAAAAAGAATGATATTTTCTTAACACCTGTTTCGTTCATTTTACTGGACAAATGTGTACTAAATGACCAAAAAGCACATAAATACGGCATCGAAAACGTTTTCAGAAATTCTTTAGGGTAATGACAGGATTTTACAAATATTTTATTCATGATGTATTAAAATATAATTGAAGCTAAAATACATACAAGGAATGGAGAGGATAAAATGCCTGTCAGGATAGAAAATAAAAATAAACGTACAACGGCTTTCTTGTCCGGCGAGATAGATCATCATGCAGCGCCGGCGCTCAGACGTGAGATAGACAGAGAGATAATGGAAAATATGCCGTCAGAGCTTGTGCTGGATTTCTCTGATGTGACTTTTATGGATAGTTCCGGAGTCGGTCTTGTGATGGGACGGTATAAGATCATGAGTGGATTTGGCGGAAACATTGTGATACAAAATCCGCCCATCCAGATAAAAAAAGTGATGAAACTTTCAGGAATAGACAGACTTGCTGCAATATGCAGCGTTTAAGGAGAAAAAATATATGAATGTAAAAAACGAAATGAAACTTTGCTTTAAAAGCATTTCGGAGAATGAAGGCTTTGCAAGAACAGCAGTGTGTGGGTTTTGTGCAATGCTGGATCCGAATATAGAAGAAATATCTGATATACGGACTGCTGTATCGGAGGCAGTCACAAATTGTATAGTACACGCTTATCGTGGTACGATAGGAACGATAGAGATAACAGCAAAGATCCTTGCAGGCAATGAGCTTTACATAAAGATAAAAGACAAGGGCTGCGGTATACCGGATATTGAGAAGGCTATGGAACCGCTTTATACAACTGCCGCCTGCGAAGAAAGGGCAGGTCTGGGATTTGCTGTAATGGAAAGCTTTATGGATAGTCTTAAAGTGAAAAGTGCTGTAGGCAGAGGGACATCTGTTACAATGAGAAAGAAGATAGGCGTAAGATATGAACAGACCTGATCCTGAAAAGAATCTTGGACTTGTCCATCTTTGTGCAAACCGCTTTAGGGGCAAAGGGATAGAATATGATGATCTTTACTCGGCGGGGTGTATTGGACTTTTAAAGGCGGCTGAAGCGTTTGACAGCGAACGTGGGGTGAAATTTTCGACCTATGCGGTACCGGTCATATTCGGTGAGATAAAAAGGCTTTTTCGTGACGGAGGTACTGTTAAGGTCAGCCGAAGCCTCAAAGAACTATCTATGAAAGCGGTAAGAAAAAGGGACGAGCTTTCAAAGCAGCTTGGAAGGGAGCCAGCATTATCAGAGCTTAGTCTTGCGCTTGGTGAGGAAGAATATGCTGTTGCAGAGGCTTTGTCTGTAAGTATGCCTCCAGTATCACTTACAGACAGCTCAGAGGATGGCGGAGGACAGATAGATATAGCAGTTCCTTCTCCGGAAGCGGAGATAGGCGATACGGTGGCGCTGCGTCAGGTCATGGAGAAGATGGAAAAGAAAGACAGGAAGCTTATATATCTCAGATACTATAAGGGAATGACGCAGACACAGACCGCCCAACAGCTTGGAATGACACAGGTGCAGGTCTCACGGCGTGAGAAGAAGCTCTTGGGATTTATGAGAGAACAGCTTATGGAATAGTTTTTGTTTGTAGAAAAAACTTTTCATGTTACTTTCTTACTCGTGTAAGAAAGTAACCAAAGAACACGCTTACTTTTCTTTTTAGTTGAAAAAGAAAAGTAAGACAAAAGAAATCAGAATAACTCTAAACCATAGTAAACATCTAATTAGGGTTCAAACTCATTGCCGAAAAGCAAGAGAAGATAGATTTATTTTGATGCTTTGATTACAATAAGCATTTTCAATAAATGTTAAATTACAAATCCGCTTTTGCGATGCTTTTCAAGAAATCAGAAAAGCTTAAATTAGACTAAACCGAGTCGAGACCTGCTTAATGGATACGCAGCATTGAAGACGTATTTCTTAATTTTTCTTTCTTTGTCTTACTTTCTTAGGCGTTAGCATAAAGAAAGTAAGTGCATTTCTTTGCAAGCGTTTCTTTGGGCATACAAAGAAATGCTGAAAAAACTTATTATGTTACTTTCTTACTCGTGTAAGAAAGTAACCAAATAACACGCTTACTTTTCTTTTCCACTGAAAAAGAAAAGTAAGATAAAAGAAATCAGAATAACTCTAAACCATAGTAAACATCTAATTAGGGTTCAAACTTATTGCCGAAAAGCATAAGAAGATAAATTAGCCTTAATGCTTTGATTGCAATGTGTCTTTCACAAAAAGCTGCCTGTCGGGAATTAGAATGTGTAATAGAATTAAAAGCGAAAGGGCGTTTGTCCCGCCGGGTCACCCGGCTGTGTAATGGTTATATATGATGATAGGTAAACGGTCGAGCTTAAAAGAAAACGTCTCTCACAAAATGAGAGACGAAATCGTCCTACCGAGGTCACTCGGCTGTGTAATGGTTATATATGATGATAGGTAAACGGTCGAGCTTAAAAGAAAACGTCTCCCACAAAATGAGAGACGAAATCGTCCTGCCGAGGTCACTCGGCTATAAAATAAATGACAAGCTGCCGGTCGTGCCTAATAAAAAACGCTCCCTTAAAATAAGAGAGCGTCTGTCATGCCGGGTCACCGGTTGGTGCGGATAACAGGAGTTGAACCTGCACCCCCTTGCGAGGACCAGCACCTGAAGCTGGCGCGTCTGCCTATTCCGCCATATCCGCATCAATTATATTATACCATACTCACAAAGTATTGTCAATGTTTTTATATTTAATAAAATGTATATTTATAAAATAAGAAACAGGCGGATCATCTGCCTGTTTCTTTTACTCTTAAAATCATTTATTATAGAATATGACCGCAGATCTATGCACAGCGGTGATACTGTACAAAAATCATGCAATAGAGTCATAGGCTCAGCTGTCAAGATAAGACTTGACAAGCGCCTGTAAAAGTTCATCTCTGTCTATGCGTCTTATAAGGCTTCTTGCGTTATTGTAAGTGGTTATGTATGTCGGGTCTTCCGATAAAATATAACCAACTATTTGGTTTATTGGGTTATAGCCTTTCTGCACAAGGGCATCATAGATTATAGTGAGATTCCTTTTTAACTCGATCTCCTTTTCATCATTAACGGAAAATGTCATTGTCTTGTCGCACATAGTACTCAGCCCTCCTTTTTTTCTTACTCTTTTATTATAACCTATATTCGCTTAATAAACAAGTGTTTAAAAATAATTTTTCTGTTTTGTATTTGTTTAACACAGACTTTTTATTGATGTTGCACAAATATTCGCATATTACTGCGGTGTTAAAAATTCAAATCCGGGAAGGTTTCGTACAACTCCGAATAATACAAGCAATGCGGCGAAGATATAGCACAGTATTTCGAGCCATTTGGATTTGGGAGTATACCCGTATCGTATGTAATAGTATATGCGTCTTATTATAACAGCAGAAAGTAAAGGTGCGGTAAGGAAAACCGCCGGATTACTTTTAAATGCTCCGGGGATATCGAAATTTAAAAGTCTTCTTGCAAATCTTGTGCTTCCGCAGCCGGGGCAGTAAAATCCGGTGAGTTCGTAAAAAACACAAGGCAGAGAATGTCCATGCTCAGCGAAAATAAAATAAATAATGCCTGCCGCAGTGAGTGCGGCAAGCATTATCATTAATTTGATAGATCTCTTTCTCACTGTGGCTGTGCGTTTGCCATTTTGTTGAGCTCGTTCTGGATAAGACAATATGTAACGATGCTCAGACCAAAAACTGAAAGAACGAGATAGATGACACCCTGATTTGAATCGGCCGGAAGTCCGCGCTGAGCCTGAGCTTCCTGAACCTTAGCGCCTGCCTGATAAGACCAGTACCAGAAGTAAATGCTGCAGGTAACAAGAGTGAGCAGGAATACAACGATACCGCTTGTGTCATTAGGTCTGTTTGCAGCTGTGTTAAGATCATTGACCATAACTACTTGCCAATAAATAGCATAGATACCAATAGTTACAATTGAGAGGATAACACAGAGTGCAATGTTTCTTTCCTTGATCATGGAAGATACCTCCTATTACATATAATACTTTATCATTATAGCATACTAGCACACCACCGTCAATGGTTAAATCATAAAAAAACAACAAAGCTTTCATCAGGCTTTTTATATATTCTTATAAAAAACGTCGTCATTTATATTCTGTATCTGTGTTTTTTTAGGAACTTGTGAATAATCTGTCAGAAAATGCAGATAATCAGAATGTGGGGGTGTCGTCATGATAATAGTACTTATACGAACGGTGATACTTTATATCCTTGTAATAATTGCAATAAGGATAATGGGAAAGCGGCAGATAGGAGAGCTTCAGCCTTCGGAGCTTGTGGTGACTATACTTGTTTCAAACATTGCGACTTTGCCGCTTGAAGACCTCAATATCCCTCTTGTGATGGGTGTACTTCCGGTGCTTTCGCTTGTATGCTTTGAAGTTATAATGTCATGGCTAACACTTCATTCAAAAAAACTGCGAAGTATAGTTTCGGGTACGCCCAAGGTGATAATAAAGGATGGGAAGCTTGACCAGAATATGCTAAAAGAGCTGAGATACTCGATAGATGATCTTATGACGGCACTCAGAGGAAATGATATTTTCGATATAAGCGAGGTGCAGTATGCCGTTGTAGAAACGAATGGCAGTGTTTCTGTCTATGAAAAGTATCCCTACAGAAATACTTCAAATGAGGATATCGGCGCTGAAGGTGAAAACAGCGATCCGCCGGCAGTCGTGATATCCGATGGGAAAATATCGCATCAGGGGCTTGAACAGTGCGGTATATGCAAAGCCGTTATCGAAAGCATAGTAAAACGTTCAGGACTTAAAACGGAAGACATCTTCCTTATGCTTTCGGATAAGAATGGCAAGACTACAATAATAAGAAAGGAAAAATAAATGGGAAGGATAAAGCTTTGCTGTGTAATGCTTTTTATAATAATCATATTTTGCTGCTGGGGACTTTTTTTCATAAGCGGGCAGACAGGAGAGTTGACAGCCTTGCTGGAGCGCACTGAAAAGCTTGCAGAAATCGGCGACAAAGAGAGTGCGATAGAAAGCGCAAAAGAGCTTGAAAAGAGATGGGAGAACTATCAGGATATAGCAAGTATTTTTATAAGAAACGATAAAATATCAGGAGCGCAGACTTCTATGACACGCCTTACCTCTATGATAGAAAACGAAAGCGAAGAACTCGGGGCGGAATTTTCAAATGCACGTTCCTGTCTTGAATGGATAGTTGAAAGCGAGATGCCTAAGATATATAATATCCTTTGATGCCGTCTTTTACTTTGTTCCTATCAAAATCGCTCTTGCAATTTATATAAAAATATGATATGATATATTTATGCCGAATGTCAAAAAACGTTCAATAAA
>CADBQZ010000018.1 GCA_902796865.1 uncultured Ruminococcus sp.
ATAAAAGTTTTCAAATAGCCTTGCATTTTTTCTTTTTTTATGATAAAATGTACTCGACAAAAGAACACATACGTTCTTAATTGATAAGGAGCTGATAACAATGGAGCAACGAAAAGCAAATATTAACGCCAAAAAGAAAGAATCAAAAAATTACAGAAAAACATTTTTTAGCGATGATAAGAACAAGTCAAATCACGGTTGGTTTCACTGTTCAATATGCGGCAGAGGGCTTCGGAAAAAAGATACTACTATAGATCATATAGTTCCTCAGTCGTATGGCGGCGGTCATGACGTTCATAATCTTCAGCCTGCTTGCAAACATTGCAATTCTTCCAAAGGCAACAGCATGAAAGATTCCTTTTGGCATTATGTCGGAAATAGTGCAAGACGTGAGCCACCCACGAAAAAAGAACTTCGTTCACTTGATAAGGCATTAAACGGCGGAAGAAAAGCCGTTAAGAAGTGGATAAACAAATAGTATCCAAAAGGAGCATAAATGAATCTAACAGATATTATTTCAATTAATTTTGCTAAAATCGCAATAAAACTTAAATTGATACATAATGAGAACCCAGATTACTACACTAAAATTATAAAAAAGAAAACTAAAAAAGCTCATAAGAAAGGATGGTGAAAACTATGAAAATTACAGCAGGACAAGTAGTAGAAGCAGTTGCCGTTAATTGTGCTAAAACCGCAATAAAACTTAAATTGATACATATTGAGAACCCAGATTACTACACTAAAATTACAAAAAAGAAAACTAAAAAAGCTCATAAGAAAGGATGGTGAAAACTATGAAAATTACAGCAGGACAAGTAGTAGCAGCAGTTGCCATTGCAATAGGTGGCCTTGTTATCAATGCTATGGGTGATAAAATAGAGGAGACGATAGATAACAGGAACAACGGTGATGATAATGATATATATGTCCCCGATGATGACGATGATGATTCCGATTGGAGGTAATTTAAATGGGGGTATTCTTAACAGCTGTAAAAACAGGTGCGAAGGCAGTAGGAAAAACCGCAGCCGAGATTGCACTTGCTGAGACAGTACGAAATGGTGTACATTACGTAGGAAGCAAAATAGACAATAAGATTAATTCAAGAGGTTCTAAAGGCTCTAAAAAGAAAAAGCGGAGGTGATGAATATGCCAGTACCAGGTATTTTGATAGGCGCTGGAAAAATCGCTGCTTCGGCAGTGCTTGAAATTGGAGCAGAAAAAGGCGTAAAATACTTGAAAAATCATAAGAAACCAATCAAAAAGTGGACTAAAAAAACAGTTAAAAATGTCAAGAAAGCTGTAAAAAGATAAGATACATGAACGAGCGGCAGTCAATGAACTGCCGTTTCATTTTGTTATCATAGCATTTTGTCCAGTCGGATCGCTGACTTATTGTTAATTACATAAAATTTTAAAGAATAAACGCATAAACATATTGATTTTTCTTTGAAATTGTTGTATAATATTCATAAGCAATGCTTTATTAAATCAGATTGGAGTAAAACTATGGTAAACGATATTATAGAAGAAATAAAAAAAGGTCTTACAGGAAACCTTGTTGAAGATGCAGCCTATCTTGAATTAGAGGCTATAAAACACAGAAATGACGAAGATGCAGAGGAGATACTAAAGGCTATAAGTGATATATCATTTGATATGCTTCCCGAAGACCAGAAGAAATATTTAAAAGAAACTTTGTTTATCGGCGAACAGCGCTTAGATCAGGTATTTCATCAGGCAAATGAGCTTTTTAAGCAGAGAAAAATGCAGGAGTCTGCTGATCTTATGAAAAAGATCGAAGAAAAAGCTGATTTCTTCATGGAGAGACCGGAAAATAAAAACAGCTTCTCTTTCAGAAATCGTTTTGACGAATACCTCTACAGAGAGCTTTATAAGCCGAAGGAAGAATTCCGCACAACACCTTACGATTTCTGTAACTATCTTACAGCATACGGCTATATACTTGTAGAAATGAACAAAGGCAAAGAGGCTGAACCGGTGCTTGAAAAGGCTATCGGCTTCAATCCTATAAATATAGGTCCAAGATTTGAGCTTGCCGAAACATATAAGATGCTCAAAGAACCTGCAAAGCTTCTTTACACTATAAAAGATACTCTTCCGATAACAACAAGCCCTGAAGAGATAGCAAGATGCTACTGCAACTTAGGCTATTACTGTATCGAGATAAAGGATTATGATTCTGCGGTAGCGTTCTATTATGCAAGTCTTTTATATGCTCCGAACGAAAATATCAAAGGTGAGATAGATTATATCGCTGCACAGACTAAAAAGCAGGTGACTCCGCCTACAAAGAAGGATATTGAAAAGGCGTTCAAGAAGTATAAGATAGCAGAAGGTCCGAACCCTGTTGTTTATAATATGGCATATTCTCTCGGAGAATTCTGCGTTGAGCATGATGCACATCCTCAGGAATCGCTCTATTATTACAGCATAGCATATAATCTTACAAGAGATGAAAAAATAAAGGTAAAACTTGATAAGCTTGTTGAACAGGCAAAGGAGCTTGCTGCAAAAATAGCAGAAGAAAGCAAGGCTTAAAAAATAAAAGCGTATAAGGCTGAGAACTCAGAAACGAGTTTTCAGCCTTTAAATATTGCTTTGGCAGTTTGCAGAAAGCTCAGAAACGGATTATTTGCGGCATTTATAAGGGACGCTCTCTCTTGCAGAGCGTTCCCTCTTAAAAAAGCCCCACAGGGGCTTTTTTTAATTCACCCTTTGCAGAGCGCTCGAACGCTAGGAATTTCGCTCTCTGCGGAGAGCGACCAGAGGCTCTGCCTCTGGACTCTGCAAGCCTTTGAAAAGGCTTGACCTAAACTTTTTCTTTAAGCTCTTATTTTAATAATTTTGATTGATTCCATGAAAATTTCACATATTGACTTGAACGGTATAATTTGCTATAATAAGTAAAAGGCATTACTGAAAATAATTATATAATATAATAATATAAAGCAAAAATAAAAAGCAGGTAAAAATATGAGTAAAAGAGAACAATATAAGCGAATAATATCGTTTTTTTCAAGCTGTGTACTGCTTGTGGCTCTCGCAGCGGACTTCGTATATATCTGGTATGAATACTACAGCGATGTTATCGTGCTGCCGTTCTACAGGCGAGGCAACTGGGTCGTTATCGCTATATATATGGTGCTTACCTTTATCTTCTTTAAGGCATACGGCGGACTTACGATGGGATACCTGAAACGCTCTGATATGATGTACTCACAGTTTATATCTATTACGGCGGTAAATATCATAACTTATTTCCAGATAAGCGTTATCGGACGTGAATTTATGAGAGTTATGCCTATGGTCATAATGACGGCGACCGATTTTGTGCTCATAGCTGTGTGGATACTCACAAACAACAAGATATATATGCGGCTCTATCCGCCGAGAAAGCTTATAATAGTCTACGGAAGCCGTGTTGCCGAAACGCTTACCAGCAAGATGAGCAGGCGTGAGGACAAGTATATGATCTGTGAATCTATCAATATTCATGAGGATATTGACAGGATAAAAACAGAGATAATGAAATATGAAGGCGCTGTAATATGCGATATAAGCGGACAGATACGAAATGATATAATAAAATTCTGCTTTGAAAAATCAAAGAGAGTATATATATCACCGAAAATATCAGATATAATCATAAGGGGCGGTTCAGATATAAATCTGTTCGATTCACCGCTCATACTCTGCCGCAACAGCGGTCTTTCGTTTGAACAGAGACTTTTTAAGCGTATTTTTGATATAGTATTGTCGCTGATATCGCTTGTTATACTTTCGCCGATAATGCTTCTTGTAGCTATTGCTATAAAAATTGATGACGGCGGAAGCATATTCTATAAGCAAAAAAGATTAACGATAAATGCAAAGGAATTTTATGTCTATAAATTCAGGAGCATGATCGAGAATGCAGAAGAAGCAGGCAAACCTAAGCTTGCAACGGATAATGATAACAGGATAACAAGGGTCGGAAAGTTTTTGAGAAAATGCAGGCTTGATGAAGTGCCGCAGTTTATAAATATACTAAAAGGCGATATGTCTATGGTAGGACCACGTCCGGAACGTCCGGAGCTTACGGAAAAGTACGATCAGGATATGCCTGAATTCCAGTTCAGACTCAAAGTCAAAGCCGGTCTTACAGGCTATGCTCAGGTAACGGGCGTTTATGATACTACACCGTATGACAAGCTTAAAATGGATCTTATGTATATAGAACGCTATTCCATAGCACTTGATATGAGAATAATACTCATGACCCTGAAAACGATAATATTTCCGGGGAAATCAAACGAAAAGCAGAAAAATGATCTTTCTTGAAATAATTTATTTACAAATGATGATGTGTGACAGTATCTAGTCTACAGAAACGGAGAGGTAAATTGAATAATCTTGATTCGAGTATAGAAAAACTTCTGAATTCACGTCCTGTCTATAATGAGCCGCTTCCTCAGATGAATGAAGGCGGCTTTATGCAGAAAATGGGAAAAAAGTTTGTGAGCGAGGAGGATATACAGCGCAATAAGGCTTTAAACGATTTCGGATACAATCAGAATTCGCTTAATATAGATTTTATCCGTGCTTTTCTTGATCTTCAGGATACCTGTAAAGAGCTTCAGAAGCAGATTGAGGACAATGAAGCTGATTACAGGAAAGCTATGTCGGCGGTAAATGTCCTCAAAAAGGAACTTGATAATGTAAGACTTCGTTCGACCCTCAATTCAAATCAGATAGAAAAGATGGATGCCGGTCTTTATAAATATACCGAAAAGCTTGAAAATTATACTTTGAGTATTAATCCGAGTGTCAGAAATGATGACTGTCCGAAGGGGTGTATCGAAACAGATATATCCGGTGCTATCGGTTATTATGACAGGATAGAAAAGGCGAAAGATACGGCGGAGACTGATGAACTGGAGAAATTCTGCGCTTCCGCTATCGCAAAGAACATTACATCTATAAGCGCCTATGATGAGTTGGTCATAGATTTTTACGGTTCTGACAAGATCTCAGCGGTACTTTTTACCAATCTTAATAAAAACTCTGTGTATAAAATAAGATTCCTTAAAGACAGGGATATACCGTCGGGACATTTCAGTGTTATATGTTCGGAGAATATTTTTGTTCCAAGAAAGCTTATGCTAAAAAGCACTGTTGTAGTCGTGACGGGTGATTCGCCTTTTGAGGAACTCAATGAAGAAGATGTAAGAAATCTTAAATTCTTAAACGATTGCGGACTTCATACGTATATCACGTTGGAAAATGCCGCTTATGAGGAGCTTGTAAGCCATGGATTCAGATGCGTCAGCAGAATGTCTCTGAAGCAGCTTGCCGGCGGAAAGGTAATAAGATATGCTGAAAAGGCTCTTGAATCGGCTGTTCCTGCCGGAGCGGTATCGTTCAATACGCTAAGAAACATGATAGAGGATTTCGACGATTATTATCTTACAGATCCTGCTGATACAGAAGCTTATGCAAAGGAACGTCAGAAGGTGTATCCTTATGACTGCCTTATGGTAATGGAACGTGCAGCAGCATCGGCTATAAAAAACAAGTATTTTCCAACGGGAGTAGTTACTGGCTGCCGTCTGAGCAAAGCGGAGAGCGGAAGCTATACGTTTATAGATGGAATGAATTATCTCAATCATTTAACTTATGACCTGAGAGTAAAGATATACGAAAAGGTAAGAGGAATGCTCCAGCCGGAGGGCATCTTTATGGTAAACGGTTATGATCCGGTAGTAGGTATAAAAGTACGTTCTATAAAGGGCTGGGATTACTTCCCGAACTATGAAGCCATGTGGACGAGAGACCAGCTTATAAGAGAGCTTAAAGATAACGGCTTCAAGATAAAGTTTATTATCCCGACCGGTGCAGGACTTTTTGATGTGCTGCCGCAGAAATACCGTAAGGATCCAGCCGAATGGATCATTGCTGCAACGATATAAACAGCAAGTAATAATATTTTAACAAATGAAAATGCGTGGTTTATTGCATATTTATGTTTGTTAAAAGAATTCAAATATAAAAGTTTTGGTCAAGCTTTTTCAAAAGCTTGCAGGGTCAAGGGACAGCGTCCCTGTCGCCCTCCGCAGAGGGCGAAATCTTTAAG
>CADBQZ010000019.1 GCA_902796865.1 uncultured Ruminococcus sp.
AAGCTTGCAAAGAAATATTCGTCGGATGATACAGCTTTCGGCGTATTTACTTTCAAAAGCTCCTCTGTTGAAAAGAAGCACGGTGAGGATTACAGTTATATCTACACCGACAGACAGAAGGAAGAACTGCTTGAAAGTCTCGGTACAGAGGTCATATTTACTCCGAAGATAAGAGAGCTTATGGATATGTCCGGAAAAGATTTTGCAGGGTATATCTTAAAGGAAAAGTTCAATGCTGCGTATGTCATCTGCGGCGAAAGATTCCGGTTCGGAAAGGGCGCAGGCTGTGGGGCAGATGAGCTTGAAGAATTCGGAAGGATATACGGATTTGAAGTCAAGCGCTGTCCTACCGTTTTGGACGGCAGCGGAAAAATATCCTCGGCAGCAATAAAGGAACATCTTAAAAGCGGAGAGATACCATATGCAAACAAGCTTTTAGGTAAAAAATATTTTATAGAAAGTACAGTGAAAGAGGGCAATCGGATAGGCAGGACAATAAGCTTTCCGACGGCAAATCAGCTTTTTGAAAAAAGACAGGTCATACCGGCTATAGGCTGTTATGCTTCTGTATGTACGGTGGACGGAAAAAAATTCCCGGCAGTCACAAATGTGGGAGTAAAGCCTACCGTTGAGAAAAATATAATGCCTCTTGCAGAGACTCATATATTAGGCTTTGAAGGGGATATATACGGAAAAATGATAAAGACAGAGCTTTCTGCGTTTATAAGAGCAGAGAGGAAGTTCAGTTCGCTCGAAGCGTTGAAACAGCAGATAAAAAAGGATGTTCTGTCGGCTGAAAAGCTTTTGAAGTAAAAGATTTTTTGAACTTACCGGGCTACCGGCATTTTCACTGGGATTTCATAATGCTGTCACAAATAAGGATTATAATATATGATGCAGTATGTGCAATATTACATCAAAAATATAAAGGAGGCCATCAGATAAATGATAGAAGTAAAAAATCTCACCAAGCGGTATGGTGAAAAGAAAGCAGTAAATGATATAAGCTTTACCGTGCATGATGGTGAAATACTCGGATTTTTAGGACCTAACGGTGCAGGAAAATCCACTACTATGAATATGCTGACGGGGTATATATCATCTACTTCGGGAACTGCTGTTATCAATGGCGTCGATATACTTGAAGATCCGATAAAAGCTAAAGCTAATATCGGTTATCTTCCGGAAATACCGCCGCTTTATATGGATATGACCGTAAAGGCATACCTTAATTTTATTTATGATCTAAAGAAGTGTAAGCTTCCGAGGAAAGAACATCTTACAAGTGTCTGTGATCTTTGCAGGATAACTGATGTAAAAAACAGGATAATCAAGCATCTTTCAAAGGGCTACAGACAGCGTGTCGGTCTTGCACAGGCACTTGTCGGAAATCCGCCGGTGCTTATCCTTGATGAACCTACTGTCGGTCTTGACCCGAACCAGATGATCGAGATAAGAAATCTTATCAAAAAGCTCGGAAAGACACATACAGTTATACTTTCATCGCATATTCTCTATGAGATACAGCAGGTCTGCGACAGGGTCATAATAATAAGCCAGGGAGAGATAGCTGCCGATGATACAGCAGACAATCTTTCAAAGAAAATGTCTGACGATCATAGACTTATCGTTCGCATCGAAGGCGACAAGGATAAGATATTAAAAGAGCTTAAATCAATGCAGGGCGTAAAATACGCAAGAGCAGATGTAGAAAAAGAACCCGGTGTTTATGAATACAGCATAGAAGCCGAAGAAGGAATAGATCTAAGACGTGATGTGAGCGCTTTGGCAAGAGAAAATGATTTTCCTATACTTATGATGAAGACGGCAGAGCTTACGCTCGAAGATATATTCTTCAAGATAACTATGGGTGAAAGCACAGTACATCTTAAAAAAGCGGCTGTGAAAGCTGATGATAAAGAGAACGATGATTCTCCGGAAGCTTTGGATACATCGGAAGAAAATGAACAGGATAATACAGAAGAAACGGGAGGCTTAGAATAATGGGCGCAATATTCAGGAGAGAGTTAGGCTCATTTTTTACTTCGAGCATAGCTTATGTGTTTTTATTTTCATTCTTTATAACATCGGGCTGGATATTCTACGGTTCAACAGTCCGCTCGGGAACTTCCGATATGTCGGGATTTTTCACAAGCCTTCTGTTGATAGTTGTAATACTGATACCGGTACTTACAATGAAATCGTTCAGTGAAGAGAAAAAACAAAAGACCGATCAGGGACTTCTTACTGCTCCGATAAGCCTTACTTCTATAGTACTCGGCAAATACTTTGCAGTACTCGTTATGTATCTTATCGGTGTGAGCATAGTACTTCTTTATGCGTGTATACTCGCTGTTTTCGGAAGCGTTGACTGGCTTATGATCATATCCAATTATGCAGCCCTTGTTATAGTAGGTGCGGCGTTTATAGCAGTAGGTGTGTTCATTTCGTCACTTACAGAGAATCAGGCAGTTGCTGCTATCGGCGGTATAGTATGTCTTCTTGTATTATATCTTTTAGACCTTTTTGCAAACTTTCTTGATACAAAATATGTTTCAGATGTTTTGAACGCTCTTTCGTTCTACAACAGATATTACGAATTTACCTGCGGTATATTCAATCTTTCAAGCGTACTCTTCTATATCAGCACCGCTGTTATATTCAATTTCCTTACTATAAGAGTATTTGAGAAAAAGCGCTGGAGCTAAGGAGGGTATGTGAAAATGAATAATGAAAGCCAAAAGGAAAGAAAACCTTTTAACAAAAGGAAGCTGAAATATGGTACGGCTGCTACTGTGATAACTGTTTTTGTGATAGCTGTGATAGTGTTCATAAACCTTATCGCTGGCATACTTACCGAAAAGAAGGGTCTTAAAATAGACCTTACTTCGGAAAAGTATTTTGACATCTCACAGGATACTATTGATTATATAAAGAATATAGATTCTGATGTCACTATCGAGGTATTCTCCAAAAAGGAAGATCTTGAAAACAATAACTACTATAAAATGGTAGTAGAGACACTTGCAAAATATGAGCAGAATTCCGATCATATCACGGTAAACTACTATGATATAACACAGAATCCTGATGTTGTAAATAAGTATTCGGCAAGCTACGGCGGTGAGCTTTCAAAAGGAAATATCGTTATTGCCTGCGGAGACAGAGTGAAGGTAACATCTCTCGACGGACTTTTCAATATTGAGAGCGCATCAGCATATTCGGCAGGAAGCATAAAGAGCTATAAGGGCGAACAGGAGATCACATCTGCTGTTATGAATGTTACTAATGCCGACCCGATAAGCGTTGCTATTATCGCAAAATATAACGGAGAGTCTATTTATCATGCCGATCTGGGATATGCAATGAATTCACTTGTATCGCTCCTCCACAAGAACGGTTACGAGTATACTGTTGTTGATATCCTTACAGAGGAATTGTCAGATGAAGATTATGACATGGCTATCCTTCCGGCTCCTGTAAATGACCTTACCGCAGACAGTATAGATAAGATCGAAGATTTCTTATATAATGACGGAAAACTCGATAAGAACTTTGTTTATATTGCAGATATTTTACAGAGAAAAACACCGAATATCGACGATTTCCTTGAAGTATGGGGATTGAAGGTAGGCGGCAATCAGGTCATCGAATCTGAAAGCGACAAGATCCAGCAGATAAATATTGCAAGAAATACCTACGGCATGGCACAGCAGGTAAAAGCACCTGTTGCTCAGATATCTGATGAAGAATATAGCGAAGGACTTTCAAATACAAAGCTTCCGATAGTAGCCCCTGCTTCAAGAAATATCGAGCTTCTGTTCGATACTAATGTTGACAGAACTACTAAGGCAATATTAAAGACATCGTCAAGCTCTATTCTTTATCCTCTTAATATGCAGGAGACAGAGGAGGTATCACTTGATGCTGATGCCGATGCTGCTTCTGATGAAGACGAAGAAGCCGAGGAAGAAACAGAGGCAGAAGAGGAAACTCAGCCGGCTACCGAATTTGATGCTGAAAATGCTGAAAGAGGCGAAAATGTCGTTATGGCTGCTGCTGAGAAGACAGCCAATACAAATGGAAGCGAGCATAAGAATGTAGTTCTTGCAGTCGGCGGTGCTTCATTTACAGACCCGTGCATAACAGGTGTTTCGACATATAACAATGCAGAATTTATGATAAATGCTATAAACAAGATATGCGGTAAGGAAAACAGCATAATAATAGCAGAAAAGAACTTTGAATCGACAGCAATAGATGTTACTGATTCACAGCTCACATTCATTATGTGGCTCACAGTTCTCATCATACCGTTTGTGGTCGTTGTCTGCGGAGTAGTTGTATATGTAATGAGGAGAAACAAATGAGCAGGAATCTGAAAGCTATAATAGCCTGTGCAGCTGCACTCGTGATAGTGGGCGGGGGATATACCGCCCTCATGCTCACGGAAGAAAGCGGCAGCAGCTCGTCATCAGCGTCCGAAGGTGAACCGATAGCCACATCTCATGGCCCGGTCCTTTCACTCGAGAAAACGGATATAAAGTCGATAAGCGTTAAAAATAAGAGCGGCGGATATGAAGGAGTGCCTTCCGGTAAGACCGGTGAAGACGGTTTCCCGATCTTTGAGATAAAGGGCATAGAAGACCTTCCTATGAATGAAAGCATTCTTTCATCGCTTCTTAACAACGCTTCAAACGTAGGCTGTGACAGTGTTGTTGAAGAAAACGCAAAGGATCTTGACAAGTATGGTCTTAAAGATCCACAGGCTGAAGTAACAGTAAAGACCGCAGACGGCGAAAAAGTCTTATATGTCGGAAATGAATCTCCCGAAAGCGGCGAGACATATTGTATGCTTAAAGGCGAAAAGGAAGTCTTTCTTACAGCATCGTCGGGTATGAGCGTTTTTGCGAATGCTCCGGAAAATTTCCTTGCGACCGAGCTTATACCTAAAAACGATGATAAAGATGCCGAACTTTCACCGGGAACGATAAAAATAGTGCGTGACGACCTTGATTATGATATACTGCTTGAAAAGGATACATTCAAGTCTGCAAGCGGCAACAAGGCAGGCACTATGGCTACACATTATATGACAGAGCCTATATTCTCTTATCTTGATGCTGAAAAGTCACAAAACGCTACACAGGGCTTCTTCGGACTTTCGGCATACAGTGCGGTATATGCTCACCCTACTGATGAACAGATAAAGGGCTGCGGACTTGATGCTCCGTCATGCACCGTTTCTGTTGATATGAGCGACGGCAGCAGCTATACTCTTAAAATAGGCAAAAAGCTCGATATTGAAAATGGAGAGTACTATGCTCTTATGATAAACGATGTACAGGTCATATACGCTGTATCGGCTGATGATCTTTGCTGGGCATCTATGAAGCTTGGAGATATAACCTCAAAGATGATATTCGGAACGTTTGTATGGGATGTTGGAAAGCTTACCATAACGGCTGAGAACGGAACAGAGACCGTATTTGAGGGCAAGGGTACCGATGAGGACAGCTTTGAGGTCACAAAGAACGGCGAAAAATGCAGCAAGGAGAGGTACAAAGAGTTTTATCAGTTCCTGCTCAAAGCCTCTGCCGAAGAGGTAGAGATGGATGAACAGCCGCAGGGAGAGCCGTATGTGACTGTAGATCTTGAGTCACAGGACGGTCAGGTATCACAGAAGGTAGAATTCTATAAGTCAGGAAGCAAGAAATGCCTTATCGTTATAAACGGAAGACCATGCTTTAAGTGCAGATCGGCTTATGCAGAGCTTCTGCTGAAAAATCTGTCTGTTTTTGATTCTGACGAAGCTTTTGTCACAAACTGGTGACAGGTATCGACATAATATTCAAAGAAGAAGTGATATGATAAAGAAAGCGCTGTAAAGGGCAGAATATCTGCCCTGACGGCGGAGAAACAGTTTAAAATAGAAACTGTGAAAAATCTAAGGAGGGTGTATCAATGAGCAATTCATTTTTTACATACAAGGGGTATCCTCTTGTAAGAAGCGATGATGTGATCTATTACGGAAGCATGGCAGATGATTATGTGGTAATGCTTCAGATACTTGATAAGAAAAAAGTAAAAGATATAGACATTGCAAGCAAGGTAAAGATCTATAAGATGTCTACCGATCTGACGCTTCCGCCGACAAAGGCTATAACAAAAACAAGCGAAAAAGAAAGCCTTTATGAAGCTTTGGATCTTGCAAATGCATGGCTTTCAAGAAAATCCAAGAAATAAAAACTTTTATTGGACAAATGTCCCCTTTTGAGTGTTTTGCATATATTCAAAAGGGGCTTTTTGGTTATGTTTACATTGGCTTTGACTAATTTTTGACAATAAGTAATTTAAAAACACAATAATTTCATTAAACTGCATAAAAACATACGCTCTAGTTGATACAAACTTACAAATCTATCAAAAAGGTATTGACAGGAAGAAAATGTAATGCTATAATAGGTACATAAGGTAAAGGGAAGTCAGGGCAACAAAAGCTCTGATAGTTTAAGAATCAAATATAGTTTATGGAGTAATATAAAGTAAATTGAATATTTGGCAAACTTATTGAAAAGTAAGGACGCAAAGCCAAGGGTCTAATCCTCCTCGAAAGGAGGGATGACAGCCGGTTGCATACACAAAAAAGAAATACCACTGACCGGGTATTTAGAAGTGTATTATCCGCCGCTTTAAGACCAAATGTCACAAGCGGTTTTTTAGTTCCTGTTTTGCAGTAACTTGCCTATCTTGACAAGAAAGAGGGATATGTTATGAAAAAGAAGAACAACAGTAATTTAAAGAGAATATCAGCAGTTTTAACTACAGCTCTTATGGCAGCTTCTGCAGTAGGTATGTCTGTATCTGCAAGCTCAGCTCAGACAATGAAAGCCTTAAAGGGAACAAGAACAGTAAAAACAGCTGGAAGGACAACAAAGAAGTCCAAGAGCACAGGTATTAATTTTGAGAATTCATCAGAACAGTCTATCTACCTCGTTGGTAACGATGCTAAGCCTAATGATGTTGTTGAAGTAGACCTCAGAACACACACAGGCAATACTTGTAACGCTTTTGATGTTGACGTAGAGTTTGATTCAAGACTTGAACTCGATAAGGTCGTAGGCGCTTCATCTTACGCTCAGTATGATATGAACGGAAGAAAATTCATTACTATAGTAAACTTCCAGACAGGATTAAGCAATTATCAGGATGAGACAGATATAGTTAAGCTTTATTTCAAGGTTCCTAAGAATGCTGAAAACGATTATTATGATGTTAAGTTCAGCCAGGTAACAACTTTTGCAAATGAAGACGAAGAATATGAAAGCTATCAGGTCGGCAATGCAACTATAAACGTAACAGGCGGCGTTGAAAAGAAGGCAACAGGTTTAGCGCTTAAGAGCGTTAAGGGCTTAGCAGGACATTATGCAACTGTTGATCTTGTTTCACAGTCGAACAACAGATGTGAAAGCTTTGATATACTCGTTGAATATGATTCAAGACTTGCTTTAGATAATGACGATGTTCTGATCAATAGCGGCACAGGTTCTTACAATGTATTTGAACAGGACGGCAAGAACTATGTAGCTTTAGTTGGCTTCAGAATGGACGGCGGCGCATATACTGACGGCGAGTCAATGATGGCATTGAACTTTATTTTACCGGAAGATGCAACAGAAGACGATGAATACGAAGTTAAGATCGCTGATGTAACTACTTTTGCAGATGAAAACGGCGATATCGAAAAGTATGAGCTTACAGATGCAGCTATTTCAGTATATGAAAAGAAAGCAGATGAAAAATTAGGCGAATACAAACTGTTCCAGAAATTTGACGGTAGCGGAAAAGTTGTAGCTTCGGTATTAGGCGTCAGAGGCGATGCAAACGGCGATAACAAGACTACTGCAAGCGATGCAGCAACTATAGCAAATGCACTTGCAAACCGTAAGATTGATCTTATCAGCGAAAAGGGTATTGTTTTAGGCGACGTTGACGACAATAATAAATTTGATGTAATGGACGCTCTGAAAATAGCTAGACATAAGGCATCTCGTGCAAAGTCATGGGGCTAATAATAAATTGCTTTCCCTAATCATCACATAAAATATATTTAAGATAAAGGGGATACTTTATAGGTATCCCTTTTGTTATAAGCCAAACGTTATTGATAATTTTGACATTGATAACAGAAAAATAAAAAAAACTCAAAAAAATTATGAAAACTATTGACATTTACTCGAAAATGTAGTATAATATATATAGTTTAGAAAATAAGCAACTCAATTTATATCAATTCTCGGAGGAAAAAGCCAATGAAGAAATTTGTTTGTTCCGTATGCGGTTATGTTCATGAGGGAGATAAGGCACCCGATGTCTGTCCTATCTGTAAGGCTCCCGCGTCAAAGTTCAATGAGATGTCTGCCGAATCTGAATGGGCAGATCAGCACGTTGTCGGTGTTGCTAAGGGCGTTGATGAGGAGATCGTTCAGGGTCTAAGGGAAAACTTTACAGGTGAATGCTCGGAAGTTGGAATGTATCTTGCAATGGCAAGAGTTGCATTTAGAGAGGGCTATCCTGAGGTTGGACAGTATTATGAAAAAGCAGCATACGAGGAAGCAGAACACGCTGCTAAATTTGCAGAATTGTTAGGAGAAGTCCTGACTGATTCGACTAAGAAAAACCTTCAGATGAGGGTGGATGCTGAAAGAGGCGCTTGTGAAGGCAAGAAAAAGCTTGCTGCAAAGGCTAAACAGCTTAATCTTGACGCTATTCATGATACGGTTCATGAAATGGCAAAGGACGAGGCAAGACATGGCTGTGCTTTTGAAGGCCTCTTAAAAAGATACTTTAAGTGATCTTTTAAAACAGTCTTCATGCTTTGCATGAATTATGCTAAAGCTTAAAATTTTACTAATTCTTTTCTTTCTTCTTTTTTATGGCAAGGGCTGTCTGCGTAAGCGGACGGCCCTTGTTTTGTTACATATAAAGCTATCTGGAGGATTTTTTAAAACAGTATAAAAAAGGACGAGCTTTAAGCTCGTCCGAATAATCAAAACTATAATAAGACTTAGATAGTCTCTTCTGTGTCTGTATCATCAGCTGCATCAGCTGTTGCAGCTGCACTTGTAGCTGTGCAGTGGTCCGTCTCTATAGAGCCGTCAGCAGGCTTTTCAGCCGGCATTTCGTCAGCGTCTTCGTTGCATTCACAACAACAGCAATCGTCGCCGTCATACTCGAAATCGTTTTCTATATCTTCATCGTATTCGTTGTACTCTTCCTGCTTTTTCTTGTAGTAAAATACACCTGCTGCTGCTGCTGCTGCACCTGCTAATAAGCCAATGATCAATCCTTTTTTCATTAATGTTCCTCTTTTCTCCACAGAAAAATATTTTTTTAGGTCTGTGGTCCTTGCTTCGGCAATTCATAATTACCGTTCATTACTTTATTATTATACCATATATCCTTTTGAATTTCAACACTTTTTTATAAATTTTTGGAAATTTTCATATATTTTTCGTAATATACATCAAAATTGATAATGCGGTGAGCGGAGCAGTCTCGCATCTGAGGATTCTCTCGCCGAGCCATATCGGGATGATCCCGGCTTGTTTTGCAAGCTCTGCTTCACTTTCATCTATACCGCCTTCACTGCCTACGAAAAGAGCAATATTTCCACAGTCTTCGGCAGATATCTCTGAAAAGCGTTTTCCGCCTTCCTCGTATAGCATAAGAGACAAGTCGTATTCTTTCATACGTTCAACAGCTTGTTTGAAATTGATAATATCGCCGACCTGAGGTATTATTCCTCTGCCTGACTGCTTTGCGGCAGCAGCAGCTATTTTGGACAGACGTTCGTGTTTCTTTGAAAAATCCTTTTTATCCGGGCGTGAGACACATCTCATGGTTATGACCGGTACTATCTCGGTGACTCCTAGTTCTATGGATTTTTGTATTATGTGTTCGAGCTTGTCCTGTTTCGGGACAGCCTGAAAGAGAGTTATTTTAACGGACGGTTCTGCGGAGCATAATTTTTCGCTTAGTATCGAAAGCTCAACTTTATCAGGTGTTATATTTTTTATCTCGCATAAATAATCTCGTCCGCATGAGCATACGGTTATATTTTCGCCGGGTCTCATTCTGAGTGACTTACCGATGTGTTTTGCGTCTTCACCGGTTATTTCCGGCTTGTCAGTGTTTATATTCTCAAGAAAAAATCGTGGCATATTATCCCTCCGAAATATTTTTTAATAATTCTGGCTCAAGCTTTCAGCATAAAAAAGAGGCAGGCATTGCCCGCCACTTTACATACCTCCCGGCAGTGATGTGCTTATTATTTCATTTCTGAAAAGCTGATCGTAGAATACGAGCCTTGCCTTGTCCTGATATTCAGGTTTTACCATGTAGTAAATGTAGTATTCGGCAAGATTGAAGACGCTTGCCGTTCTGCCTTCTATCTTGAACTGTTCAAATCCCATAGGTACATACTTTTCAAGTATATCTTTTGGTGTGATATGCGTTGAATGCTTTCTGACATCGACGGCATCATAGACCATATAAGGACATTTGTCGCTGTTTTCGTCGGTCACTTTATAGCGCTTTTTATCAAAAGGCACTCTGGAACGGCTTGCAACATACTGACAGATAGCCCTCTGGACATTGCCGATGTCGTTATAATGCTGTTTTCTGTTCGGACAGTTCGGCTGACAGCAGGCGTTTACGAGTATCTCACAGATACTTTTATTTTTGATCTTTTCAAGCTGGTCAAATTTATTGTTGAAATCATAGTCGAGAACGACTATGTCATAATTATTTTCAAGTTCGGTATTGAGCGTATCCATATCAGTTATACGCTTGCAGGTGGAACTTGTTATTTTATACTTAGGGTATTTTTCTCTTATGTACTGTTCAAGTATCGGCGAAACGACTATGACACCGTTTATGCCGTTTTCGGCTATTCGGAGTATGTAATTGCAGAAGTCGTCTTTAAGTTCCTCTTCTTTGAGAGTAGGATTTGTAAATGTGAATCGCAGGGGTATACCAAGCTTATCAAATTCGTTTACTATAGCCTTTGCGCTTTTTTTATCGCACACTCCTGACATTAATCTTCCGCCGTTCCATAGCGACTGGGGGAAAGTGCCGTAGAATGATGCTATTTCAAGTCCATCGTGAAAATACTCGGGACAGTTTTTCAACATTGCAATAAATACACGGTTGAAATTATAGTGTACTGCAAAGTCGGGGAGATGAAATTTTATACTCATAGGATAATTTACTCCTTTTTATTTATTGTCGTTGCCGGTCGTTTCCTTATTGGCATCTGCTGCTGTTTCATTAGTATCGTCCTGCTGTATGAAGCTTCCGGTATCCTCCATAAGCTTGAATGAGATCTTGAAATGCTCAGTCTTCTGGTCTTTTGTGACTCTTATACATTCAGCTGATACAGTGTCGCCTGCTTTTTTGCCTTCAAGGACTTTTGAAATATCCTCATATCCGGTAAGGGCTTTTCCGTCTAAGGAAACTATGAAATCGCCCTCTTTAAGCTCGGTATTCGCAATATCGCATTTAGAGTCGATAGTTTCTATCCAGATAGCGTTCTTTACTTCATCGGGCATTTCAAAGCCCATATCTTCTTTGAATTTAAGCTCAGAAAAACCGCCGTATGGTGTAAAGAAAGTAATGCCTATCTTTACTCTTCCGCTTACATAGCCTTTAGCGATAAGTTCCTCGATTATCGGCTTTGCGTCGTTTATGCTTATTGCGAAGCCAAGACCCTCCGATGCTGCCGATGCGTATTTTGAAGAGGTTATGCCTATTACCTGTCCGTACATATTTACAAGCGCACCGCCGGAATTTCCGGGGCTTATCGCTGCATCTGTCTGTATGCAGTTCATCTGAAAACCTGTTAATGACGATTTTATCATTCGGTCAAGACCGGATACTACGCCGCTTGTTATAGAGCCGTTAAGTCCTGCCGGATTGCCGACAGCCGCAACAGCTTCTCCCTGAACTATCTCATCGGAATTGCCAAGTTCGGCGGCATTAAGTCCCTGAGCGTTTATTTTGATCACTGCAAGGTCGGTTTTTTTATCCTGACCTATAACTTGTGCGGGGTATTCTTTTTTGTCGAAGGTAGAAACTACAAATTTGCTCATATCTTCAAGCAGGTGAGCGTTTGTGATTATATATCCGTCAGAGGTTATGATTATTCCCGAACCGCCGCTTTTAGGCGTTTCGGTGTCATCACTGCTGAATGAGAAAATTTCGACCACAGCCGGTTTCATGAGCTGTGCGATACCTTCGGTAGTGTATTTCCCGTTTTCGTCAGGAGATATTGTCTCTTCGTGAGGCTTTGAATATGTTTTTAGGGTGATATCATCGCTGTATATCCTGCCTGAGTCAGCAGAGTCTTTTATATCTATAATTATGCTGTAAACACTGAATACGCATATGATAATAAGTATTGCGGCTGTGAATATCACCAATAGTATTTTTGAAACGTTTCCATTTCGGTGCTCACGGTGTGTCTTAGGCTTTTCGCCCGCATTTTCAAGCAGTTCATTTTCTATTTCCGAAAATTTTTCGGAAATATCATCAGGAATGCTGCTGTCGATGACTTCTGTTTCAGAACTGCTGTTTAAACTGTCATCGTCAGGGATATTATTAAAGTTTTCGCTGTTTTCGTTATTAATGTCCATTTTGCTCACTTTCAAATTTATAGCCTATGCCCCATACGGTCTTTAAATGCCATTTGCCTGAGGCTTTGTTTATTTTTGATCTTACACGTTTTATATGGACATCTATAGTCCTTGAATCGCCGTAATACTCAAATCCCCATATCTCGTCAAGAAGCTGGTTTCTTGTGAATACCATATTAGGGTTTGATGCAAGATAGTATAAAAGCTCCAGCTCCTTCGGCGGAGCACTGACCGGTTTGCCCTTTACGATAAGCTCATATTTTGAAAGGTCGATATGAAGTCCGTCATAATCAAGCGCTTTTGAGTCATCAGCATGACCGGAAGCATTTATGCGTTTCATAAGAGCTTTTACTCTTGCAAGGACCTCTCTCATATCGAAGGGCTTTACTATGTAGTCATCAGCGCCAAGCTCGAATCCCAGGAGTTTGTTGAATATCTCAGACTTTGCAGTTACGAAAATTATAGGCAAGTCTGATTTTTTTCTTATCTCACGGCATACCTGCCAGCCGTCTATATCCGGGAGCATAACATCGAGCAGCACAAGGTCAGGAGCACGGTCTGATAATATCGCAAGCGCTTCATTGCCGGTATTTGCGAGCATTATCCCGTATCCTTCTTTTTTCAATGCTATACTTAGCATATCACATATATTTTTGTCGTCGTCAACAATAAGTATTTTTTTCAATGTCTTCACCATCTATATTCAAAATATACAGACGATAATGTCTTAATAATATAGTAACAAATTTCAGCGTAAAAGTCAATAAAAATTCTTATCTATGTAAAAATTACTTGTATGTGCTATGAAAAACTATATGTTTCATGAAAATATGTATGTGCGGCTCTCTTGTGCAAATGTACTATTTGTGGGTGCTTTATAAATCACTGTATTGTTTAAATATACAAAAATAACTTGGTATGCCAAAATACACTTGATTTTTTTGAAAAAATCGCTAAAATAGTAATTAGCACTCAGGAAGATAGAGTGCTAAAACAGAAAATAATTTATCAGGAGGAATAAATATGAATATCAAACCATTAGCAGACAGAATCGTCATAAAAATGACAGAAGCAGAAGAGACTACAAAGGGCGGCCTTATACTTGCAGCAGCTTCCAAAGAAAAGCCGCAGATAGCAGAAGTAGTAGCAGTAGGCCCGGGCGGTATGGTCGATGGCGAAAAGGTGGATATGTACCTTAAAGTCGGTGATAAAGTATTGCTCAGCAAATATGCTGGTACAGAAGTAAAGGTAGATGATGTTGAATACACTATCCTCCGTCAGTCGGAAGTTCTGGCTATAGTAGAATAAGCCGGGCACACACAAAACAGCAGCTTTGAGCTGTGTTCAATTTGTGAATTTTACGCTTTGCATAAATCAAAAATCAATCATAAAGGAGATATATTACCATGGCAAAGGATATAAAGTACGGTGAAGAAGCAAGAAAGGCTTTACAGGCAGGTATCGACAAGCTTGCAGATACAGTTAAGATAACACTCGGTCCTAAGGGCAGAAACGTTGTATTAGACAAGAAGTTCGGCGCACCGCTCGTTACAAACGACGGCGTTACTATCGCAAAGGAGATCGAGCTTGAAGATGCTTTTGAGAATATGGGCGCACAGATGCTCAAGGAAGTAGCTACAAAGACAAATGATGCTGCCGGCGACGGTACTACAACAGCAACACTCCTTGCACAGGCTATGATCCGTGAGGGTATGAAGAACATAGCAGCAGGTGCAAACCCGATGATCGTTAAGAAGGGTATCAAGAAGGCTGTTGACGCGGCAGTAGATACTGTTATAAAGAATTCAAAGAAGGTAGAAGGAAGCGACGATATAGCAAGAGTTGCTACTGTATCATCTGCTGATGAGACCGTAGGAAAGCTTATAGCTGAGGCTATGGAAAAGGTAACATCAGACGGCGTTATCACGATCGAAGAAAGCAAGACTGCCGAAACATACAGCGAAGTCGTAGAAGGTATGCAGTTTGACAGAGGCTATATCTCACCTTATATGGTAACTGATACAGAAAAAATGGAAGCAGTTTATGATGATCCGTATATCCTTATCACAGATAAGAAGATCTCATCTATCCAGGAGATACTTCCGCTTTTAGAGCAGCTCGTACAGTCAGGTAAAAAGCTTGTTATAATCGCTGAAGATATTGAAGGCGAAGCTCTTACAACTCTTATCCTCAATAATCTCAGAGGTACATTCAAGTGTGCTGCTGTAAAGGCACCTGGATTCGGCGACAGAAGAAAGGAAATGCTCAAGGATATAGCTATCCTCACAGGCGGCGAAGTTATCTCTGAAGAACTCGGACTTGAACTTAAAGATACACAGATAGATCAGCTCGGTCAGGCAAGACAGGTAGTTATCCAGAAGGAAAATACTATTATTGTTGACGGTGCAGGAAACAATGATGATATAAAGAACAGAGTTACACAGATAAAGGCACAGATCGAAACAACAACATCTGATTTTGATAAGGAAAAGCTTCAGGAAAGACTTGCAAAGCTTTCAGGCGGTGTTGCAGTCATCAAGGTAGGTGCAGCAACAGAGATAGAGATGAAGGAAAAGAAGCTCAGGATCGAAGATGCTCTTGCAGCTACAAAGGCAGCCGTAGAAGAAGGTATCGTTGCAGGCGGCGGTACAGCACTTATCAATGCTATCCCTGCAGTTGAAAAGCTTACAAATGAACTCGAAGGTGACGAGAAGACAGGCGCTAAGATAATCCTCAAAGCACTTGAAGAACCTGTTCGCCAGATCGCAAAGAATGCAGGTCTTGAAGGCAGCGTTATCATCAATGAGATGATAAAGTCTGGCAAGATAGGCTATGGATTTGATGCTTACAATGAAAAGTATGTAGATATGATCCCGGCAGGAATAGTTGATCCTACAAAGGTAACACGTTCAGCACTCCAGAATGCAGCTTCTGTTTCTGCAATGGTACTTACAACAGAAAGCTTAGTAGCAGATCTTCCTGCACCGGAGCCGGCACCTGCAATGCCGCAGGGCGGAATGGGCATGGGCTATTGATAGACCCGTTATATAAAGAATATTTGAAAAAGTGTGCCGCAGGGCACACTTTTTTATTATATTACTCCGCAGTTTTTATGCTGTAATAAAAATCAAGCAGCGGTATTATTTCTTCCCAGTCTTTTCCTTTGCAGAGCCTTTTGGCATCAATACTTTTTTGTATGCCGAAAAGGTCTGCGTGAAGTCCGCTCACCGTTTTAGCAATGGCTCTCGAACAAAGCGATGAGACTCTTTTTGCTATGAATTTTTTCATTTTTTCGGGCGGTATGTCGTTTTTTTCAGCACTGCCGTTTATTTTTATCTCCGCTGTAATGCTTATCCTGCCGTTTTGCTCTTTGGCTGTGAGCTTTGCTGATGACGCTCTTACATAAAAATCCTCAACAGTGTCTTCACATTCTACCGGTATATATATTTCTCTTACATTTCCGCAAAGCCAGCATAGCCCCCGTGCTTCTTCCTCGGAAAGTATACCTTCGATGCTGTCAGGGGATACTACAGCCATAGAAATCTCTCCGGAGCTTATAACAGGAACCAGTGCCCTACGGTCATTTTCCAAAAGATCATTTAATACGCCGCTTATATTTTTAGGTATGATATATCCGCTGCGTCCGCCGCTGTCGATAAGCTCGGAAAGTCCGGAATCATTTTCTTTTATAAATCCGCAGGCATCTTCCGGAACGCAGAGAAGATGACACGACGGGGAGATGCGATTGTTGTGTATAAGCGTTATAAGTGTTTGTTCCAGCTGTTTGGGGCTTGAAACGAATATTTCAAGGTGTCCGGGAAAAAGCTGTTTTTCCTGCATGGCTTCACAGTTTTCAAATGCTGATAGGAGCGTTTCACCTGATGACGAGCATACTTCATCGCTGTTGAAGAGTCTCATAGAGATGGAACATTCTTCTGAAAAGTCTGCTGCTATCTCTTTTATAAAAGCCTCACTGCGAAGCTCCCTCGCCTGTGTGCAGCCGGTCAGGACTGCCGGTATCAGAAGAATTATTGCTGCTGTTATTATTTTTTTGTATGGCATATATTTTTCTCCTTATAAGCATTGCGGCTGGAAATACTACCGCCAGTATTACTATCATAGTTCCGGTGAGCGGCAAAAGGTCTGTATCAAAGCTTCCGCTTACGGCGGATATACCAAGCATAAGAACAGCAGCCGCAAGGGTCTTGTATTTTAGCTTTGGAAGCAGTTCTTTTACGAACATCACAGAAAGTACTATCTGTAATGTTGCGGTGAATACGCAAAGCATAGTGAATAAAAGCATATAGAGCGGATCGGCTCGCTGAATGCTCAGCGGCTGAGAAAAAGCGCCTGCCGTGAAAAACGGTATATCAGATATGCTCATGACTTTTCCGAGTACAGTTATTTCGATAAGCGAAATGCCTTCTGTCAGTATCAGTTTCCCGGCAAAAAAAGCCAAAGTGCTTTTTGAGCGCTGTTTATCAGAAAACTGCATCAGAACAAACAGCATGACAAGCTCTCCGGACTGTGCAAGATCACGCAAAGCATATCTTATGATATCTTTTGTATCGGCAGACGGTGAAAAATTTGAAAGATCCATTTTCGGCACAGCGCCTGTTATCATAACAGCCAGAGAAACAGCCGTGAGTGCTGTTAGTATCCATGAAGCCCGTGATACAGCCTTTATGCCGAATGAGGCGGTGTATACACATACGGCAGCGAGTATGAGCGCTCCTGTGAGACTGCTGTCGATCGGGAAGTGTACGCTTTTGGTGACTTCCCAGAGCATAGAGAAGCTTTCTGAACCTAGTATGATAAAAAATAAGGCGTAGAGCATACAGCCGAATTTTCCTAATAGCATATCTTTTTTAAGAGAAAAATTCTTATCTTTATATAGTATCAGCATTGGGACGGCGCATAGGGACTGAAATATCAGCGAAAGCGCCGCTCCTGCCATATGTGCAGCATCAGAAGCTTCCGGTGAGCATATTATCAAGAAAGTGCGGACGCATATCAGCACAGAAAAAAGTCCCAGGCTTTTGTACTTATCCATTCAGTTCCTCCACAGTAAAATCGTTTTCCTGCATTTTGCGGAAACCCGAACGCACTGCCGTATCGCCAAGCGCTCGTTTGAAAAACGGTGAGAAAGGAGCGGTATACGGGAATCCGTAATCTTCCGTAGAACACATATTAAAAAGTATCACAGACAGACAAAGGCTTATCCCGAAAAGTCCCCATATGCCTCCGCATATCACAAGTATTATCCTGAGTATCGGTATAGTCTGTGAAAGTTCGGGTATTACAAAGCCGCTTACTGCTGAAAGTGCTGCTACGGTCAGCATGGGAGTGCTTATAAGTCCGGACTGTACGGCACAGTCGCCGATTATTATTCCTGCAACTATGCTTACAGCACCGCCGACCGAACGTGGCAGGCGCAGTCCGGCTTCCTTTATAACTTCATACATTAGCAGTACTCCGACCGTTTCGGCGGTTATAGGGAACGGAACGTTTTTTTCTGCATCGGAAAGGATAAGAAGAAGAGTGCTGTTTAAAAGCTCCTGATGATGCAGAGCGACCGCTGTATATAGTGCCGGCAGCAGAAGAGCTATTATGAACGCAATGTATTTTACCCAGCGTATGAACGTTCCGTAAAAAGGCTTGAAATTATAGTCATCTACCGTCTGGAAATTATCGGTGAAAAGCTTAGGGATATATAGTGCATAGGGACTTCCGTCAACAAATACCGCAACACGTCCTTCGATAAGTTTAGAACATAGAACATCGGGACGTTCGGTGGTACCAGCCGATGAGAATATACGCTTGTTTTCAGGCTCTAAAAAAGGCTGTATATATCCGGTGGAAAGTATTGATTCGAGCTTTATGCTGTTAATGGAATGCTCTATCCTTGATATTAGTTCTTTCGGTACACGGTCAGACAGATAGCTTATACATATATCTGTTTTTCCGGTCTCTCCTTTTACAAGAAGTTTCTGTACCAATACCGGGGATTTAAGTCTTCGGCGTATAAGCGACATATTCACACGCACGGTCTCAACAAAGCCGTCATGCGAACCGGTAAGATTGTTTTCACCGAATGTATCTGAAACGCTTCGTTTTTCATAGCCCTGTACTCCGAAAGCGAGCATACTGTTCATACCGTCTGCTGCTAAAAGCACAAAGCCAGAATTCAATAATGCAAAGAATCGTCCGTAATCCGAAACAGAGCATCGGTCGGTAGAAAGAAGCATTTTTTTGTTTATATGCTCAAAAAGCTCAGGCGCAGTGATGTTTTCAAGTGAAAGAGCCATGAGCGGCTCTATCATCATATCGGTCATAGTGAACGATGACACAAGTCCTTCACAGCAAAAAATACAGCATCGGATACCGCATATTTCCGTTTCGTTTATAAGAAGATCAGAACTTTCAGAAGAAATATCTTTTATTTTCTGAATACTTGCCGATATATCGGGAATGATAGGTATATCTTCATAGGATATGACATTTTTATGCATGATATTTATTATCCTTTCTTTAAGGTATCACGGCAAAACCGGCTTGATATCAGTATTGACAACAAATGGAAAAAAATACACAGTGGGAAGAAAAAAAGAAATAAAGTGCATTATTGCTGACACATTCCAATAAAAAGATACGTAAAAAAATTAAAGGTTTCTAAAAATTTAACAAATATTTGGGAATACCGAAAAAAATGCTTTACAGGGCAGGCTTATTGAGTTATAATAATAAAAGCGCCGGTCAATAAAATTTTGATTTAGTTAAAGTTGTCTATTGACTTTTTCTGAAACATGGCTTATAATGTAAATATGGTAATTCTATATGGCTATCTCTGTGCATTCGTGAGCAAGAAAACAGAGAAAAATAACGTTTTTTTATGGTATATCAAAATGTATTCATTATAATTACCAATTTAAGATGTTCTATTTTATAATAACATACAAAAAAGTTTAAAATCTATTGACTTTAATTGTAAATTAAACTATAATTGTAATGTAGACCATTTGTGAGTATTTACACTATCGTATAATTAAAGGGATGGACAGAGCAAGTATCTCTTTATTATATAAAAAACCATTATTTTATTATGTTCATTTCAGAAAAGGAGGAAAACACAAATGAAATCAAAAAAAATTTTGGCAGGCTTCTGTGCATCACTTATGCTTGCAGCAGCAACACTCCCTTCAGTATCCGCAGCAGATGCTGTTAAGGTAAAGGTGGGCAGCGCCGAAGCAAAGGCAGGAGAGGACTTTACAGTTGCGATCAACCTTTCCGACATTCCATCAGCAGGTATCAACGGATGTGATTTTGGTATCCAGTACGACGCTGATGTTGTAGAGCTTACAGGTGTTACAACAGGAGCTATCGCAAAAGAAGATTCAGCCAAGCTTGACGGAGTAGAACCGCTTGAGGTTGGATATGAAAGCGGCTTCGTAAGCATCATTTATGCACTCAGTTCAGATGCTATCACAGAATCAGGTACATTCCTTAATGTTAAGGGTACTGTTAAGAGCACAGCAAAGGCTGGAGATAAGTCAGAGCTCAAGATCGTAGCTATTGACAGAAAAGAAAACTCAGTAAGCACATCAAATAATGCAGATATCATCTTTGGTATGCTCAATACTGATGAAACTTCAGTAATGTACACACCTACAATCACAGATGGTGTTGTAGAAGTTATAGGCGAAGAAAATCCTTCAGATAAGCCTTCTGAAAACCCATCAGAAGATCCTTCAGAAGATCCTTCAGATAAGCCTTCAGAAGATCCTTCAGAGCAGCCAGGAAATGTTGATCCTTCAAAGAGATCAATGCTCGGCGACGTTGACTTAGACAAAGTCCCTGGCAAGACAAACGATGCAGTTCTTCTTGCAAAGTACATAGCAAACAAGAACAAGTATCCTCTCAGTGATGAAGCACTTGCAAACGCTGACGTTAACCTTGACAACGCAGTTGGAACAGCAGACCTTACAATGCTTGTTGAAGTAGTATTAGGAAAGATAAGCCTTTCATAATAAAACAATTTTAAAAGCGAAATGTATTTAAGCCAGTCGGCTTAAAATAAAGTGGGGGATCACCCGATAAGTAATAAATTCACGTTTGTGCGGTGGAAGCACAAACAGAAAGGAAAAAAAGAGATGAAGAAAGGTAAACTTCTATCAGTTCTGACATCATTGGCTATGACAGGTTCAATGATACTCAGTGCAGTCCCTTTCACAGCTTCAGCTGCTAATAATCTGGGACTGAAAATGACCTCTGAAAAGACTGAATATTCACTCGCTGAAATTCAGGCCGGAGCGAGGGCAACAGTATACGTTGACATGGACGGTTCAATTTCCGAAAGTGACAACATCAAGTGCGTTGAGGCGGATCTCGTACCGGAAACTTGGGGTACAGTTGATCCTATCAACTTAGACATTTCCGACAAGAACGCATTAGCATCAAGCTATGGCGACAGTCCTTACATGGACGAATGTTTCAACGGAAGCTCAACAATGGCGGTTTCGTATCGTGATAAAGGTTATGATCCTCAATGTGGATACAACCACTTCGAAAACGATACTACGGACGCAGACAACATTCCTAGGTTCGTAATCGCTTCTGACTCGAATCTCGGCTTCTTAAGAGCAGGTTCAGGTGCACATATCGCAGAATTTGAAGTTGCATTCCCTAAGACACTTAAGGAAGGTAAGTACACTATCAATTTTGCAAATGCACACAACCTTGTTTACCCAGACGGTATACTCGGCAAAGCTGATACACAGAATGTAGCATCAACAAAGGGTATTACATTTACAATCGGCGAAGGCACAACACAGCAACAGTCAACATCACAGAATCAGAACACAGGAACAATCGCTCCTAAGGAATACGATTCAACTGCAACTCTTTCTGTTGAAAAGGGCGTTAAAGCAACAGCCGGCGAAACAGTAAACGTTCCGCTTTATGTAAAGCTTGACCCAGCAGCAGATCCTCAGACATTCGACGGATTCGTTGTTGATTTTGAGTATGATACAACAGCACTTGATCTTACTGCTGTTAAAAAGCCTAAGCAGGTAGGTCTTGAAGGCGGTACAACAGCATACGCTCTCAATACAAACCTTGATGGTAATAATAACACAGTAAACATCATGCTCCAGGGCGAAAACAGCATCCAGGTAACTGATCCTACAAAGCCTCTCGCAGTTCTCCAGTTCAAGGTTAATGACGGAGCAGAAGGCGAATATCCTATCAAGATAAAGAGCCCCGACGGTGGCAAGATCGAAATGGTTCATGTTGGTACAAGTGAACATACAACATACTTTGAACCTGTAACAGTTGATGGTTCTATCATAGTTGGCGAAAAGGTAAGCACTATCGCTCCTAAGGAATATGACGGAACTGCAAAGCTCAAGCTTGAAAAGGATGTTAAGGGAACAGTTGGCGAAACAGTAAACGTTCCGCTTTACATCAGCCTTGATCCTTCAGCAAATCCTCAGTCATTCGACGGATTCGTTGTTGACTTCAAGTATGACACAACAGCTCTTGACCTCGTAGCAGTTAAGAAGCCTAAGCAGGTAGGTCTTGAAGGCGGTACA
>CADBQZ010000020.1 GCA_902796865.1 uncultured Ruminococcus sp.
CGCACGTCCCGCCGCATAGCGGAATGCGAAAGCATTATTCGGGCTGTCGAGGTCGCCAGCCCCTACAAAAGTAACAACACACATTGCGATCAAAGAATTAAAATAAATCTATCTCCTTATGCTTTTCGGCAATGAGATAAACTAAGATCAGACGTTTATTAAAAAAAAAGTAAGTGTGTTCTTTGGTTACTTTCTTACACGAGTAAGAAAGTGACATAAAAGTGAATTTGTGATTTGACATTTTTGAAAAGGCTTAAAGCAAAAAGACGCTCTTTTAAAAAGAGCGTCTTCTTATTATAAATTTGTTATTTATTTCTTTTTCTTGAATTTAACTTTTGAAAGAACTCCGATTCCTGCCGTAACTGCAAGTCCTGTGATAGCAACTGCTGCAACACCGCCGTCGCCGGTAGTAGATGAAGGTACAGTAGAAACCGATGTTTTTGTCGGTGCTGTTATATACTCTATCAAAGGTGATGCTGTTGTTGCGGTCGTTTCAGCAGGCATTATCAGATTGCTCTGTATATTTGATGTTCCGTACTTGCCTGTTCCTGTTACAGAGAATATTACCTTGATGCTCTTTGTGATCGCTGTTGTCTGAGGCAGGTCGGCAACGTTAGTTCCGTCTATACCGTCATAAAGATATACTCTTGTTTCAGGATCCTTTCCTGCTTCGTATTTTGCAGTATTTACTGCATTCGAGCTCATGACGTAGTTCTGCTTTACACCGTCTATATATACTTCTGTAATGTTTACTGCTATGTTCGGGTAACTGTCTCTTGTCACATTCGGTATAGAAAGAGCAAGAAATGTGAGACTTGATGCTCCGCCGTCGTTTACTACCCATTCAGCCTGATACTGTGCATCTCCGTCTATATCGGCTACTATAGAACCTGGAGTCGCTTTATCTGCAGAAGAAACAGTAGTCGAACCGATCTGTCCGCTTATAAATGCTTTTGCAGGAAGTGCTTCTGCCGAACTTACGCTAACACTTGCAGCCGGTATCATCATAACTGCGGCAGCCGCAAAAGCTGCAAAAATTTTCTTTATACTCATTACTATATTATCTCCGATCTAAATAAATTGAAAATTAAAGACTTTTCTATACCTTAAATTATACCACTTTAAATAACGTTTTGTCTATAACAAATTTGTATGAAGATATTTTACATTATATTGGAACTATTCCGTCAGTTGCACAAAAAAAGTTACAAAAAAATTATGATTTTAACCGTTTTGTATATTTTCGGTGTCCATACTGTTCATAACCTGACGCATAAGTTTTTCAGGAGACTCTAAACTTCTAAGCTTTACGCTGACATACGGATTTTTAAGGCTGTTGAAGGTTATCCTTCCCTTAAAATTCTCCATAAGTCTGTTTATCTGTTCTTCTGAAAGAATACTTACATAAAAATAAAGGCTTCCGTTTCTCTGTTTTATCTCGCTTATGCCAAGCTTTGATGCGGTATTCCTGAGAAGTGCCGCTTCGATAAGTCCGTCTACCGAACGGGGTGGTTCTCCATAGCGGTCGATAAGTTCATCTATAAGGTCACTCTTATCCTGCAAGGATTCTACCGCAGCTACTTTTTTATAAATATCTATTCTCTGTGCAAGACTTGGTATATAATCTTCCGGGATATGAGCGTCCGTCTGTATATCGACGGTACATTCAGAGGCTTTCTTTACAGGCTCGCCTTTTTCCTCGGCGATAGCTTCGTTGAGAAGCCTTATATACATATCATATCCTACCGATTCCATATGCCCGTGCTGTTTGCCGCCTAGTATGCTTCCTGCTCCTCTTATCTCAAGATCTCTCATGGCTATACGGAAACCGCTTCCGAACTGGGTAAACTCCCTCATAGCATTAAGACGCTTTGAAGCTTCCTCAGAGAGTACTTTTTCGCGCTTGAATGTGAAATATGCGTATGCCCTTTTGTTCGAGCGCCCCACTCTTCCTCTGAGCTGATACAGCTGCGAAAGCCCGAATCTGTCTGCATCTTCGATTATAAGGGTATTCACGTTCGGAACGTCCACTCCCGTTTCTATTATCGTCGTGCAGACTAGTATATCTATCTCGTGTTCAATAAGTTGTCCCCATATATCCGACATATCCTCCTCAGACATTTTTCCGTGGGCATATGCTATCCTTGCATCAGGGATAAGCTCCTGTATCTTTCCGGCACAGGAAGCTATAGTTTCGACACGATTGTGTATATAGTATACCTGTCCGCCTCTTTTAAGTTCCTTGTTTATTGCCGAAACAACTATACCCATATTGAATTCGACCACATATGTCTGTACAGGGTATCTGTCCTGCGGCGGTTCGTCTATGACCGACATATCACGGATACCGCTCATAGCCATATTAAGCGTTCTGGGTATCGGGGTCGCAGAAAGAGTAAGCATATCGACCCCCGGAAAGCTCTTTTTAAAGCGTTCCTTGTGTGCAACGCCGAAGCGCTGTTCTTCATCAACGACAGCCAGACCGAGATTTTTAAATCCGACATCTTTCTGTACCAGTCTGTGAGTGCCGATAATAATATCTATTATACC
>CADBQZ010000021.1 GCA_902796865.1 uncultured Ruminococcus sp.
ACTTCTTATGACGGCGTTATAAGAATAAATGTAAATGATAAGGTGCCGCTCGGCATTTCAGGCAGCGATGCAGATAAGATAATATGGAGCTCAAGCGATCCTGAAATAGCAGATATAGTTTCAGGCGTTCTTGTGGGTATATCAGAAGGCTCATGCAATATCTATGCTATAATAGGTGATTCGGTAGTTAAGAGCAAAGTCGTTGTAAATACTGTTCCTGTAACAACATCAGATATACAGTCTTCTGTTACAACAGTTACAACAACTATCATCGAGATCCCTACAGACAATATAGATACTGCCGCAGGATATGATATCCAGATAAAAGAAGGCGATTCTATAAAGCTTGGTCTTTCAGATCCGGAAGCAGCCGCAAATGCTATCTGGTCTTCAAGCAATCCGAATGTTGCACAGGTCGCTGAGGGTGTACTCAAAGGTATATCCGAAGGCTCATGTATGATATTCGCTGTTGTAAACGACACACTTATAAAGTGCAAGGTCAATGTAATCGCTACTACTACAGTTTCGACTACAGCAATAACAACTTCAACAACTTTGACTACAACAATATCAACGACAGCTTCAACAACTAAAGCAACTACAACAACATCAACGACCGTCACAACAACTTCATTGACAACAACTACTTCACTTACAACAACTTCAACCACTGCTTCAGAAACAAAAAGATCAACAATAACTTCTTTAAGCAAAGTTACTGTTGATCCGAGAGATCAGATAGTTATACATATCACTATCGTTTCAAACACTACTGCTCCTAAGACTACAGGCACAAATCCTTCCGAAAGTGCATATATCGTTGTTAAGGGCGATGCCGATGCAAATGGTGTTCTTTCTGTAAGTGATGCTGTGCTTATCGCAAGAAAGCTTGCTTTAAAGAGGGCAAATGAACTTCCTGATTTTGCCGATTATAACGGTGACAAGAAGATCAACGTTATGGACGCATTAGCTATCGCAAAAGACCTTGCAAACAGATATAGTAAGAAAAAATAATATAAAAAACTGAAAGCGGACGAAAGTCCGCTTTCTTTTTATCCTGTACAGTTTTTTGCTGTACAGGATATTTTTATTTAAAAATATCCTTTATATTCACTTCCCTGCATTTTTTTGCACCCTGATTTTTTACATACTATATATAGGACGATCAATCGTCCTATAAAAAGCTAAAGGGGGCGAGAAATATCACTGAAAATGAAAATATACAGAAAAGGACGAAGGTAATGTCTGTACTCGAATGCAGACGTGTACTTTCGCAGATAGCAAGGGACGATGAAAACAATCCATCCGAGCGCATGAAAGCAATAAGCCTTCTTGTGTCGCTAAGATCTGAAGAAAAAAAGACCGACAGCGATCTCAATATCTCGATAGACTATGGAGGTGCCGAAACATGAAAACACAGCTTGAACTCAATCCGATATTTGCAGATGCTGACCGTTCGGACAAGCGGTATATCGTCATGAAAGGCTCGGCTGGCTCCGGCAAATCATTCGATACAGCAGTACATTATATTCTGAGACTTATGAAGGATAAAGGAAGAAATCTTGTCGCCATGAGAAAATCAGATGTAACAAACCGTGACAGTACCTTTGCAGAACTTTGCGGCGCTGTATACAGACTTTTTGGAGATAAAAGCTCCGATTACTGGCAGATCAACAGTTCTCCAATGAAGCTCATTTGCAAAGCAAACGGAAACAGCATTATTTTTCGTGGAATGAATGACGACAGGCAAAGAGAAAAACTAAAGTCTATAACCTTTTCACAAGGAAAGCTTACCGATGTATGGCTTGAGGAAGCAACAGAATTCACAAAAGAAGATTTTGAGATAATCGACGACCGTTTGAGAGGTGAACTGCCTTGCGGTTTATTTTATCAGATACGGCTCACATTCAATCCGGTAAGCGTTCATCACTGGATAAAAAAAGACCTCTTTGACCATAAAGATAAAAATGTTCTTACCCATCACAGCACATACCTGCAAAACAGGTTTATAGATGACGGATACCGTATGCGTATGGAAAGAAGACGTATATTAGACCCGGACGGTTATATCATCTACGGACTTGGCAACTGGGGTGAAGCTAAAGGGCTTATACTTAAAAACTGGGAGGCAAAGGATATATCTTCTGATATATCCGATTATGATGATGCAGCTATCGGGCAGGATTTCGGGTTTAATCATGCTAATGCAATACTCCTCATTGGACTCAAGGACGGAGATATTTACATACTCTCGGAAATATATCTTTTTGGTAAAGATACTTGTGAGATAATCGAAGAAGCAGAAAAAACAGGTCTTTCAAAAAAACTTGAAATGTGGTGTGACAGCGCTGAACCCGATCGTATACGAATGTGGAAAAGTGCCGGTTTCCGTGCAAAAGCTGTTGTAAAGGAAAAGCATCATTCTGAAAATTATCAGTCATCACAGATAGATTGGCTGAAACAAAGAAGGATATTTGTTGCACCGTCATGTATCAATACGATAAAGGAGCTTTCACAATGGAAATGGAAGAAAAATGAACAGACAGGCGAATATGAAGATCAGCCTGTGCCGGTCATGGACGATGCTATGGCGGCGCTGAGATACGGCGTGGAACGATGGCGTAAAAGAAAAAGCTGGCTGATATAAGGAGGTAATCATGCTTACTAAAAATGAAATAAAAGAACTTATCGCTATGGATAGGAATTCAAAGAAAAAAAGTGCTGCAAAAACAGGGAAAAGATACTATAACGGGGATCACGATATAAAAAAGTACCGTATTTTTTATTTCGACAGCGAAGGTTTTCTTCGTGAAGACAAGAAAAGGTCAAACGTAAAGATACCGCATACTTTTTTTACAGAGATAGTCAATCAGTCAGTACAGTATATTTTTTCGGGCGGAAGAATAATACGCTCAGATAAAAGCGAACTTCAGACAGAACTCGATAACTATTTCAATTACAATGAGGATTTCACTTCAAATTTACAGCAGCTTCTTACAGGTTGTATATCAAAAGGTTCTGAATATATGTATATGTATAAAAATTCCGACGGCAAAACCGCTTTTCAGTGCTGTGACTATCTTAACGTCATAGAAGTTACTCCGTTGAACTCTCTTGACGGAAAAAGCTATATCATCTATATGTATAATGAGAGTGCCGATAAGGGAAAGAAGGAGATAACTCATATACAGGTATGGGACGATGAAATGGTACATTTTTTCTGCCGTGAGAATGGCGGCGATATAAAAGGCGATGATTCGGAAAAGATAAATCCCTGTCCGCACAATCTTTACAGCGGAAATGACGGAACAATATGCTATGACAGCTTTGGCTGCATACCATTTTTCAGACTTGATAACAACCCTGAACAGGCATCCGATCTGAAACTTATAAAAGAACTTATCGACGACTATGATCTTATGGCATCGAGTCTTTCAAATAATCTGATAGACTTTGACACTCCGCTCTATGCTGTTTCGGGATTTGAAGGAGACAGCGTTGATCAGCTACAGCAAAATTTAAGGACTAAAAAGATAATCGGGCTTGATGAAGGCGGAACGGTCGATGTGAAGACGGTCGATATACCGCATGAAGCAAGAAAAGAAAAGCTTGAACTTGATGAAAAAAATATCTATCGTTTTGGTATGGGACTTAATACGGTCGGATTAAGAGATACCGTATCAACAACAAATATAGCGATAAAGGCGGCTTACTCTCTATTGGATCTTAAATGTCAGAAGCTTGAAACAAGATTAAAGCAATTTTTAAGGCAGATAGTAAGACCGGTGCTTGACGAGATAAATTCTGAATATGGCACTGACTATAAGCCTTCAGACGTATGGTTTGAATTCAAACATGAGGTAATGAGCAATGCTCTGGAAAATGCAAGGATAGAAAGTCTTAATCAGCAGAGTATGAAAACAAAAATACAGAATATAAAAGATCTTGCAGAGTTTGCTGATGAAGAAAGAATAAGCTCGATGATAAAAGAAGCAATAGAAGAATATGACATTTAAGGAGGATAGAAACTCATGCTTATGACTATAGAAGAACTTAAAGCCATAACAGGAGAAATAGCCGACGACAGCGACCTTTCAAGAAGGCTTGAAGCCGTCGAATTTCTGATAAGAGGTTATACACATAATACATTCAGAAGCAGATACATAAGAGCCGAATGCAGGATCATGGGAGGTATCATATGGGATATTCCGCCGCAGATAGCTGAAGGTGATACGATACAGATAAGCGGGAGCAGATTCAATAACGGAATATACACCGTGACAAATATAACAGACGGAAGGGCAGCTGTGGACGGGAGTCTTTATGACTCGATGAAAGACATAGTAAGCCTTGTTATATACCCGAATGATGTGAAAACGGGTGCTGCGATGCTTGTAAAGTATGGGGTAGAGAGCGAGGAGCATATGGGAATACGCTCTGAAACTATCTCAAGACATTCGGTAACTTATTCTTCATCTTCTGATGAGGAGCATATAATGGGCTATCCAAAAGACATGATGCAGTTTTTGAGGCCATATATAAAAGCCAGATTCTGATAAATAAAATCTTACGAGGTCTTATATGAAAAAAATAAACGGTAACATTATTGCTTATCTGCAAAGAGCCGTAACTTCGGAAAACGAAATAGGTGAAGCAGTGAGACAGTGGGAAACTGTAAAGACTCTTAAAGGATACCTTGACATGAAAAGCGAAAGCACAGATACAGGTTCGTTCAATGCCAGGGCAAAACAGTCAACTCATATATTCATCTGTCAGTATCCGGAAAACGGCATCAATGCTGATATAGAAAACAAAAGACTTTTGATAAATTCGGAAGTCTATGAGATACTCATGATAGACGACCCTATGGGTATGTCGGAACATTGTGAGATATATCTCAGGTACAAAGGTGGTGTCTGATACGGATATAATTATTTTCACAAGCAATGCCGATAAAATAAATGATCTTTTTGAAAAAGCGATAAAGCTTTTTTTAGAAGATTCGGCATCATCTCTGGAAGAAAAAGCAAGAGAAAATACCACCGTAAAAAGCGGCAGGACCAGAGACACATGGCGTCATGAGGTCTCTGATGAGGGTCGTTCTGCCGTAGTGGGAAATACTCTTGAAAACTCTGTATGGGAAGAATTCGGTACGGGTGAGTATGCTCTTAGCGGAAACGGAAGAAAAGACGGCTGGGTCTATAAAGATGATGAAGGATTTCATCATACATACGGCAAGCCTCCTAAAAGACCGCTTTTCAATGCGTTCATGCAAAAGCGTCCGGAGATAGAAAATAAGGCAAAGGCTATATTCGGGGAGGTATTTTTGTAATGAATAAAAATACTCTTGCATTTATATCAAATGCACTCAGAGCAGAACAGATACCCTATTGCTTAGGACAATGGAGCAAGGAGATAAGCTATCCTTACTTTGTCGGTGAATATATCGACAGTGAGCCTGTCAGTGAAAGCGGAGAATCTCAGGGAGTATTTATCCTTACAGGATTCGGTCTGTCAGACAGGCTGTCGCTAGAAAGAATAAAGGAAAGGATAGAAAGACTTTTCCCTGTTTATGGGAAGACCCGGATCTTTGAAGACAATTCAGCAGCCGCTGTTATGTTTATGTCGGCAGCGTTTTTGCCTGTTGAGTCTGATGAGATAAAAAAGATCGAAATAAAACTAAGATTCAAGGAATGGAGAGTGAATATCTGATGACAGATATAGGAAAAACAGGTCTTACTCCTGTAACAGCAAAAAACATGGTATTCGGCGCAGGTGTGCTTTACAAGAATTTCTTTAAAGGCACTCACTATACGCCAACATTTGATACTGAGCCTGTAAGCGGCAAGACATATTATTATATCTCAGGCGGTCCCGGCGGTATCTCCTACACAGAATTTGACGGAGATCATTTTTCGATAGGTACTATCTACTACGAAAAATACGAAGGCTACGGCGGCGATAAGATCGGCGCTACAACAGACGGTACTAAACTAACTATAACTCCTGAATTCAAGGACATAGAAACTGACGGAGTTACTGTCAAAATGAAAGGGCTTACAATAAAGACCGGCGAAAAGGCTGTTATTGAAGCGACAGTATTAGAGCTTGATGAAAAGAATGCTGCTTCGGCTGTATGCGGAAATATTTTCTATGATAATACTGAAAGTTATGTAGTGACAAAAAGCAATATCGAAAACGGAGACTATATTTCAAATCTTGCATTCGTTGCAAGAAGACTCGATGACGGGAAGCACGTTATCGTAATATTCAAAAACGCTCTTGTTACAAGCGGCTTTTCTGTGGCTTCAAAGACAAAGGAGGCTTCGGGAAGCAAATTTACATTTGAAGCTTTTGCAGATACCACAGACGAAAGCGCAGACAAGCTTCCGGTAAAGATAATTTTTGAAAGAAGCTGACAAACAATAAATAATTGCATAAAAAGGCGGCATTTTTTGCCGCCTCATATGCAGATATACTAATGGAAAGGAAATTTTATGAACGATAAAAAATACATTCCCAGAAGACTTGATTCCAGTGATATATTCCCTATGCTGCGTATTCTTTCAAAGTGTCATATAGAAAAATTTAATGATGTTTTTGAAGGCGGCAGCGACAAAAAGGATAACGGAACAAAAATATGGCTCACATTTGTAAGCACTATCTGCGGCGGTATAGGAGAATGCAAAGAAGATGTGACAGAGCTTGTTTCAAGGATATACGGCTGTGATAAAGCCGAAATTGAAAAAATGCCGCCTGCAAAGCTTATAGAACTCGTAAGACAGATACTTGAGAGTGAGGATTTTGCCGATTTTTTTACGGCTGTCTTAAAATTGCTCTTGTGGACGAAATAGATTTTTTTGAGCTTTTATTTTCCGGATATAGTAAGCCTTTGCAGCTGCTAGATATAGCAATAAAACAAGGTGCACTATGTAAGATGACAGAAAAAGTCATTGAAAACGCTAATATCAAAACGGCATGGGAGCTTTGGCTGCACAGAAAGACAGGAAAAAGCTGGGAAGAAATGATGCTGTCCGCTGTACCGCAGAAACTCGAAACGAATAAAGAAGAAATAGAAAGCATTGAAATAAAGCTTATGAAGGGCGGTGTATTTGAATGACAGAGGTTTTTGAACTTTTAGGACGTATTGCTGTTGAAGGCGTTGATGAAGCAGAAAATGCCATAACCGATATGGCTGAAAAAGTAAGAGCAGGCAGCGAAAAAATAGGCGGTTATCTCGAAAGTATCAGAAATTGTTTTTCAATTGGTGAAAATATCAAAAATGATGCTTCGGCTATAAGCGGTATAATGAATGATATAGCATCAGTAACAGAAAATCATATAAATGATACTATAAGCATTAAAACTGAAATACCTCAGACTAAATTTAATGTTCCCGATGATATCTGGGATCTTTCAGGCGAAAGCCTGGTTAAAAACGCTGAAAAAACGGCATCAGATATAAAAGATATATTAGACGGAATAACTCTGACTATACCGAATGAGGCTAAATGGGATATTGGAAAAGATAAGCTTTACTCGGAACTTACAAATATAAAAGACCTGCTTCCGAATGAGATCAGTAAAGCAGGAGCAAATTATAAAACGGAGCTTGATAAAATATATATTGACAGCGTTTCTAAATGGGGCAAAATAGGTACAAGTGCATCCGGTAGGATAAACGGTATTTCAGATACCGTGAGATCTGTGATAAATGCGGCAGAACGTAACAATAAGTCCGGATTAGAAAGAATCTATCATGACAGTATATCCGAATGGAACAAGACCGGGAAAACTGCTTATTACGGCATAAGCGGCATTTCAGATACCGTTAAATCTGTGATAAATGCAGCAGAACGTAACAATAAATCCGGATTGGAAAGA
>CADBQZ010000022.1 GCA_902796865.1 uncultured Ruminococcus sp.
GCTAAAAAAGAGGGAATAGAGCTGATATACACCGAGCCCGCCGATCTTCCCATAGTCCACGGGGACAGGAACAGGCTGAGGCAGGTATTCATAAATATAATCGACAATGCTATAAAATACTCCGAAAAAGGCGGACACGTCCATATAGTAGCGGCGGAAGCACCGTCCGGGGATATAATGGTCACAGTAGAGGATAACGGCTGCGGCATAAGCAGGGAAGACCTCCCCAGAGTAAAGACCAAATTCTACAAGGCTAATAACATCAAAAAAGGATCGGGCATAGGACTTGCGGTGGCGGACGAGATAGTTACCCTACACGGCGGAACGCTTACTGTCGAAAGTGAAGAAGGCAGAGGTACAAAGGTAATAATAATGATACCGCCCGAAAGCAAGAGCAGTACAGACCGCAAACGGTCGGAAAGGCAGATATGAGCGAACAGAATAAACAGCACAAGTCAAAAATAGGCGGACAGGCGCTTATCGAAGGCGTTATGATGAACGGTATACACAAGGGTGCTATGGCGTGCCGTCTGCCGAACGGAACGATAGACGTTGAGGTATGGGACAAAAAAGGCACTGTCGCATGGTACAGAAAAGCACCTTTGATAAGAGGCGTATTCAATTTCGTTATATCTTTAAAAGAAGGCTATCGCTGTCTTATGAAGTCGGCTGAAAAGCAGATGGTAGAGGAAGACGAAGAAAATAAAGACTCTGCGGAAAATGAGGGAAATGCTGAAAAAGAGCAGAATAAGGACGAAGAAAAAAGCGAGAGTTTGAGCGAAAAAGCAATGAGCGCTATAATGGGTATAGTAATGGTTTTGAGCCTTGTTGTTGCGGTGGGATTATTCGTGTTCCTTCCGAAATGGATAGTAAACTTCTTTGACTTTCTGACGGTCAACCGTTTTGTACGTTCATTTTCAGAGGGCATAATAAAGATACTTATTTTTATAGGCTATCTTGCGTTCACAACACTTATGAAAGACGTAAGAAGAACATACGAATACCATGGAGCGGAGCATAAAACGATAGCCTGCTTTGAGGCGGGTCTGGAGCTTACCGTGGAAAACGTTAAAAAGCAGGTCAGATTCCACCCGAGATGCGGAACAAGCTTTATATTTATAACACTTTTCATAAGTATACTCGTTATGTGCCTGGTGCCGTTCGATATAGTATGGCAGAGAATGCTTTCAGGAATAGTGCTTCTTCCGATAATGGTAGGAATATCATATGAGCTTATAAGGATAGCCGGAAGGTACGATAACCCCTTCACAAAGATACTTTCAGCGCCGGGACTGTGGATACAGAGGATAACCACAAAAGAGCCTGACGCAAGCGAGATAGAATGTGCGATAGAGGCGATGAAGCCGTGTATACCCGAAAATATCGAGGAGGACATCTGGTGACAGCGCCCGAGCTATATTTCCATCTTAAAAAAACGCTCGATAAAAACGGCATACCATCGCCGCAGTTTGAGGCAATGTGCATAGCGGAGCATATATTCGGAAAGAGGCTGCCTGAGATAATGATTGAAAGACAAGAGGCTTCGGAGGAGCAGATAAACTTCTGCAACAGCATATTATATAGGCGCATCTCCGGAGAGCCTTTGCAGTATCTCCTCGGAAAATGGGAGTTTTATGGTTTCCCTTTTTACGTCGGTGAGGGAGTGCTCATACCGAGACAGGACACGGAAACACTTATCGAAAAGGTCTTGTCTTTAAGATTTGAAGGCGCGCCAAAAATAGCGGACCTTTGCAGCGGAAGCGGCTGTATCGGCATAACGCTGTGCAAAAAGATACCTCATGCTGATGTTACGGCGGTCGAGATATCCGAAAGAGCGGCAGGATATATCAATAAAAACAACCGTTTGAACGGGACTTTTATGCGGCTTGTTACGGGAGATGTTTTAAATCCCAAAACAGCGGCTATGTTCAAAGATCTTGATCTTATCGTATGCAATCCGCCGTATCTTACAAAAGAGGATATGGAAAATCTTCAGACAGAAGTAAAGCATGAGCCGCAGCAGGCACTTTTCGGCGGCATAGACGGCCTTGATATGTACAGAGGGATAACGCCGCTTTGGAAAGATGCTTTAAAGCCCGGAGGATATATCATATTTGAAGCAGGAGCAGGACAGGCTGAAAGTGTAAGAAAGATACTTTCCGAAAACGGTTTTAAGAATACAGAGATAACAAAGGATCTCTGCGGTATAGAAAGAGTTATAAGCGGACAGCTTTTGTAAAAAAAGTCATGATCTTTAAATGGAGGAATAAAATTGGCAAAAAACGATCTTAAAAAGAAAGCTAAAGCAGCATCAGCGCTTCCGGCTACAAAAGAAGAAAAGAAAAAAGCGCTTGACGGAGCGATAGCACAGATTGAAAAAACATTCGGCAAAGGCGCTGTAATAAAGCTTGGCGCTAACCAGACCATGAATGTCGATGCGATACCGACAGGTTCTCTGAGCCTTGACCTCGCACTTGGCATAGGCGGTGTTCCGAGAGGAAGGATAGTTGAGCTTTACGGTCCGGAAAGTTCCGGTAAAACTACCGTAGCGCTCCATATAATCGCAGAAGCTCAGAAAAATGGCGGACTTGTAGCGTTCGTCGATGTTGAACACGCTTTAGACCCGAAATACGCAAAGGCTATCGGTGTTAATTTAGATGAACTTTTAGTATCACAGCCGAACAGCGGTGAGGAAGCTCTTGAGATAATGGAGTCTCTTGTGCGCTCGGGAGCTTTGGACGTAGTTGTGCTCGACTCGGTCGCAGCGCTTACCACAAAAGCCGAAATAGACGGCAATATGGGAGATTCAAATGTAGGACAGCTTGCAAGACTTATGTCACAGGCTATGAGAAAGCTTACTCCGGTACTTTCAAAGACAAACTGTGTTGCCATATTCATAAATCAGATACGTGAAAAGATAGGTGTTTTATACGGAAACCCGGAAACTACTCCGGGCGGAAGAGCGCTTAAATTCTATTCATCTGTAATAATAGATGTCCGCAAGGGCGAAGTTATAAAAGAAGGCGGCGTTCCGATAGGAAGCAGGACAAAGATAAAGATAAAGAAGAACAAAGTTGCACCGCCGTTCAAGGAATGTGAATTTGATCTTATCTACGGAAAGGGCATTTCCCGTATGGGAGAGGTCATAGACATAGCGACAGAACTTGATATAATCAGAAAGAGCCGTTCGTGGTTCAGCTACGGCGAGAACAAGATAGGTCAGGGAAAAGAAAAGGTAAAGATCTATTTGCAGGAGAATCCTGATATATTAAAAGAGATCGAAGAAAAGATCATGGAGAACAAAGATGCTGCGGAAGCTCTCGGAACAGGAAGCGGAAGCGATGAGCTTGAAAAAGCTGCCGAAAAAGCGGCGGAACAGCAGGCTTCTGCACCGGACGATATCACAGGCATAGATGATGCAGAAAATGATATTGATCCAATCATAAACGCAGAGGAAGATTTTGAAGAATTTACTCCCGCTGAATAAAAATGA
>CADBQZ010000023.1 GCA_902796865.1 uncultured Ruminococcus sp.
GTCGGCAGCAAGGCGTGGTGATCGGAAACCTTTTTGTCATTGATAACGGCACCGATATTTGGATCAAAAATGTTAATACTCATAAAATCACCGCCAATCGGCACAAGCTGTCTTATCTTTTCAACCATTCCGGAGGTAACATAATTACTGTCGGTACGAGGATATGTTATCAGCTTTTTCTCATAGAGTTCCTGCGCTATATCCAGTGTCTGTTTTGCCGTATAGCCAAAAAGACGGTTAGCGGTTTTTTGTAAGTCTGCCAAATTAAAAAGCTTTGGCGGATTTATTTTTTTATCCTCTTTACTTATTTCGGTTATATAGGCATCGGAATAACTGCATACTGTCAGTAGTTCCTTTGCCTTTGAAAAGCTGTCTATCTTTTCCGATTCGGCTGTAAAGCCGTCACAATTTAGTACGATAGTATAATATTTCTGAGGTGTAAAGCTCTGTATCTGCTGTTCTCTGTCAACGATAAGTGCAAGTGTCGGTGTCTGAACTCTGCCAATAGTGAGCCTTGCGTTATGGACACATGAAAACAGCCGTGAAAAATTCATGCCAACGAGCCAGTCAGCCTTTGCCCTTGCATATCCTGCTTTGTAAAGATCATCATAATTGCTGTCAGGAACAAGGTTTTCAAATCCTTTTTTGATCTCCGAATGTTCAACAGACGATATCCACAAACGCTTGACAGGCTTTTGACATTTAGCAAGCTTATATACATATCTGAAAATACATTCGCCCTCACGCCCGGCATCTGTTGCACATATTACCTCATCAGTGTCAGGACGATTAAGAAGTTCCTTTAAGACCTTATACTGCTTATAAGTGTTTTTCAGGACCTCAAATCTCCATCTTTCGGGAAGTATAGGCAGATCCGACACATTCCACCTTTTGTATTTTTCATCGTATTTTTCGGGTTGTGCCGGTTCGACCAAGTGACCAACACACCATGATACTACGTAGCCGTTCCCCTCACGGCAGCCATCGCCGTTTTTTTCTGCTCCGAGTACAGAAGCAATCTCTGCCCCAACACTCGACTTTTCCGCTATCACTAATTTCATTGTTTTTATTCTTCCTCTATTTCTTCTATTTCCTCCGGTTGCTCCTCAAAGTCTGATGTATCTTCAGGAACTGCATCAAAATCGGTATCATAAGCAGAGCTTTTTCTTCCACCTTTCGACTTGAATAAGTATGCAATCAGGGCGATAACAGCACTTATGCCTAGAGCAGCTGCTATCCAAATTATGTTACTTTTCCAATCGACACCTTTTTTATCCATCTTAGCTTCTGTTTGCATAGTGTCTGCCGATGTACTTGCTTTGCTGTCAGATACTGCTGATGTTTGCTGTTCCTGCTGTTCGATCTTCTCTATATCTTTGACTGCTTCATCATTGATCTTGTTAGTATTTCCGCTATTTTTGTCAAGCAGTGAAGTTAGATCAGCCGTATCCACACTATTGAGGAAGAGACACGTTCCGTCAGTATTATTGATTATCAGGTAAAACACATCACCCGAACGTGTTGTGACTGTGAACATAGACTTATCGTTATAGTCGATAGTAGTACTGTTGATTGCAAGGGCATTATTTTTTAAATTTTCATTGAGATTGGCAGCGTTTTCATTTCCTACATACTCCATAACCTCATTATAGAACTCACCGCTTTCCAGTTTGTTTGGATCTACCATTACACTTCCTGCATCTGCATGATGCACGTCCGCATTTGGAACGTTTACAGAAGCTGCTGTTGTATTTGTTACTGCGACCGAACCTGTAGGAACAGGCTGAGTGCTTACTTCTTCGTCGGCACTTACAGTAATTAATGATATAGCTACTGTTGATATAAAGACTGATAATATCGCCGATTTAATCCTTTTCATCTTCATTTTCATTACCTCCATACATCATATTTCGTATCTCAGATGTTCCGACTATATTTGTTCCTTTATCTGTATGCTGCTCATTTTTCTGAGCCTGAGCTTTTTTGTACATTGCTATAGCTTCTGTTAATTCCTCAGCTGAAAGCTTATTATAAAGACTTTGGAGTTCCATAATATCAAGGTCGATTTTTCTGAGTTCTTTCTGCCACTTTTCTCGAAGTTCCGTATGTTTCCCGATATTTTTTTCTGCTTGTTCTCTTTTCTTTTTGAGCATTATCATTTTATCTCTGTAAACATTATCTCTCATAGTGATTCTCCTTATTTGATTTTTATCGGCTTGTACTCTTTTATGTAACTCAGCGGATTTATCAAAGTTCCATTCTCACCACCAAAGGAAACTTCAAGATGAAGACCGTATTCTTTAGCCATGCCTGTAGCACCTGTTGTTCCTATGACCTGTCCGTTGCGTATCTTATCTCCGACGGACACTGAAACTGTTGACATATGTGAGTATGTTATGCAATATCCGTCATTGGTCAGCAGACTTACATAATTACCTCTGTTTCCTCCGCACCCACATCCTTCATTTTTGGGCTGATTGTGAGTGCAGGTGTTGCAGACTCTGATTATTTTTCCGTCTGCAACAGCAAGTTCCTCTGTTCCACAAGGTACTTTGAAGTCTATACCATTATGAAATTCCAGTGTCCCATCAGACAATTCATGATAACCGAATGTTGATATGATGTTTCCAGACCATTCAAAAGCAAACGGACTTGAAACTGCCTTAATCTCTGTTGTGGCATAGCCTTTTGCAAGCGCCTGAGCAAGTGATGAAGCATCACGAACATTGACTTTACCGTTTCCGTCATAATCGGCTACAATAAGCGACAGGTCCTCTGCTCTACGTTCTGCAAGCTTTCTTGCTATCATCGCACAATCACTAACATTTACTTTGCCGTCACCATTGACATCTCCGAGCTGTACTCCGGCAGATGTATCTGCTGATACCGCCAATGCAGCTGAATTAACTGTTAGAACAGCTGCCACTCCTGATAATATCTTTTTCAATTTCATGTCATTTCTCCTTATTTTTCTTATTATTGATATCTTCTATAGGCACATAGTCCTGAATGAAATTCATTGGGTCTAAAACATCTCCCCAAAGACCGCCCGAACGTACCTCCAAGTGAAGATGAACTCCGGTAGACCAGCCTGTGCACCCTGCTGTGCCTATCGGCTGTCCATTTTTTACCGTATCTCCAACATTTACATATACGTCCTGCATATGACCGTATCTGATAAAGTATCCGTCATCTGTTTGAATAACAACACTTCGACCGTATCCGTCACCGCAGCAGTTTCCATCCTTTGAGTAGTCATGAGTGCAGGAATTGTTTGCCGTGACAATAACGCCGTCGGCAATTGCAAGTTCTTCCGTGCCACGAGCAACACCGAAGTCCAAACCTTTGTGAAATTCAACGTTTCCACCGCCCCAATCTCTGTAACCGAATGGAGAAGTGATGTACCCAGACCAATCAAAGGCGAACGGTGATGAAAACGCTTTTACCGCACCACCTTTATGTTCATAGTAATCCTGATATTTTTTCTTTTGCTCATCGTTCAAGTATTCATTGAGAATATCGTCCCACGATTTGGCTTCGGTTATCTTGTATTCAAGCTGACGATCTTTGATCGTGTAATTGATAACGTACATCTTGCTGAAAACTTCGGTTATAAGGTCTTGTGCATCTTCAAAATGCCATGCATCGACATAAGGGATATAGTAAGCAGATATGAACGATAGCAAAGCATTATTGTCATTCATAAAATCACATACCGATGAGCTTTTAGTATCAAAATTCCCTGCGATACCGTCCATACCGGGAACATTATCAAGCTTTGCTTTGATCTGTACCTGTAACGCTTGCCAATAAGTCGTAGCTTGCGTAATATCCGCATCGGACGCAGGATATGTATACTGTATTTGTGACTGCGCTTCATTGTAAGCTTCACCACCGGCTGCAAATACTATCAATATAACAGGCATTAAAAGTAACCAATTCCCAAGAATGAATGCTAGTATTCCCAAGGTCCCCTTTATAAATCCTTTAGATATTTTCTGCTTTATACGGCTGATAACAGGCATTTTTGAAGCTGCTTTCTTTTTCGCCTGTTTGTTTTTTCTATTGAATATCCTACGCCTGTTCTTCTTATATCGCTTCTTCTTTGCTATGGGCTTTTGCTTTGATGATGAATGAACAGTATTTGGTTTTAACATATTGCTTTTTTGAGAAATATTGCTGAATGTCTGTCCTATCGAGCCTTTGCCTTTTACAACTGTACCGTCTGGGAGCATTACTTTGTAATGTGGCTTTGAAGCTTTTGAAAGGGTCTTTTTTATGCCCTTTAACGGAAGTTCCTTGAATACAGTAAGGCTTTCGGCAGCAGTATCCTCATTACTGCCGTTTTGAGTATTACTGAATCTCTTTGCTTCAATGGCTACACGGCGGTATTTGCTTTTTCGGTTCTTTTCATATTTGAGTGCCTTATCAAGCTTTTTTATGTTTTCGGGCGTAATATCCTTTGCTTTTAAAGCAACAGTTTTCTTTTGGAAAAGTCCATTTTTGCTGTCATAGACTTTTCTCTTTTCAATAATGATGTCTTCTTCCCCACTGTTGCTTAAGGATATATCTGAGGATTTTTTTACATTTTTCTTTGATTTTTCAAACACATTTCTTGTGTTTTGCTTCTTTAGGCTCTCTTTATCTATAGCCAATATATCACCACCATTTCAAAATTCGCCAATGGCGAATTATCCCTCATAGCTTGTGTTCATGATCTCATAGAGCCTTGTATTCTTCGGGAAACTATCCTTGAATGGCACGACCGCACCATTTGAATTTTTGTCCTTGTCATTATAGTAAATAAGCCCCTCACCGCAGCCTGTGTCAGTAATAAACTCCATTTCCAAGGGCGAGATATTCAGCTTTTCCGCAATTATCTCCCTGTCACCCGATGCTTGTCCAAGCAGAGTTATAAAGGCTGAATTTTTAAGGATATTCTCTATCTGCGGAGAAAGCAGGATATCTGTAACATTTTGAGTGATACCTGTAGGAAGTGCGTTCCATTTCCTGAAACGCTTCCACATATCAACACAGTATTCCGCAGTTTGACTGTCACGGAGAAGTAAGTGGAATTCGTCAATGTAGAAATGTGTGTATTTATGTTCGTCACGTCCCTGTGAAACCCTGTTCCAAACGTAATCCATAACAACAAGCAGTCCCATTTTATGTAGGTGTTTGGACAGCTTTTTGATGTTGAAGCAGACAACACGATTGTCAACATTCACATTCGTTCTGTGATTAAAAATTGACAGTGAGCCTTTGACAAATATCTCCAGTGCATCAGCTACTCCCTGTGCGTGTTCATTGTTTTCCTGATTACGCAGTTCGTTGTACAGATCTTCAAAGATAGGTACATTGTCGGGCTTTGGGTCTGCGATATACGGTTCATATATACGCTTTACGCATCGGTCTATAATTGACTTTTCCGCTGCGGTCAGCCCCGATACATTACCGCTGCTGATAGCTGCTTCACAAATCGAAAGTATAAATTGAGACTTGACCGCAACAGGATCGTCCTCATGCTCGTCAGATTTCAGGTTTATATCGAATGGATTTATATGATGCTGTGATGAAGCGGAAATATCAATTATAACACCGCCGAGAGCTTTTGCCATTTCGCAGTATTCCGCTTCCGGGTCGCAAATGATTATACGGTCAACGGTACGGAAAAAGTTGTCCAGTATCTCACGTTTAGCTGTGAATGATTTTCCTGTTCCTGCCATTCCTAAAATCAATGCGCCAAGATTTATCAGCATTTTTCGGCTTATAGCAATAAGCTGATTTGACACGGGGTTGTATCCTCGGTATGTAGCACCTTTTTCAAATACTTCTTGTGAAGTAAACGGCATGAACGTTGCAAGTTCTGTTGTGATGAATGGACGGTTTATCGGCACTTTATTCACTCCCAATGGCAATGTGGACATGGCAGCTTCTTCTTGCAGATCATCAAGTGACTTTAACTCACAGTTGTACTTCTGCGTTACCGAGCGCACATCATTTTCAATACCGAGAATTTCATTCATATTGTGACCATAGATAGTCACCGTCAATGTGGTGTCAAAGATACGCTGATTACGTCTTGAAATTGCATTGTAAATGCTTTCACATGAATCAATTTCCGAAACCAAATTCATGGACAAAATATCCCCGTCATGACCACGTTGAGCAGCTTTCTGCTGTAGTCCTACCTTTACACCATTTATCGTAGTCAGTTTTTTTGAAGCGAAATTCAGAGCCTTGTTCTGCGTTTTGCTTTTGGTGTGAATATTGATAGCAATGTTGCCGTGAGCTGCCATTATTTCCTCGATAATCCTGTCGGAAATTTCTGCGTTGTCTATCAGAATAAAGTACGCTTTTCCGAATGTCCGACCAATTCGGAAAGTATCAAGTTTTGAAAAGTCCATTGAAGTCGGTGCAATGCTGTCTTTGACAGAAACACCACGATATATCCTTGTTTCCCACGAAAAATTGAATGGTGTTACCTCCAGTGGATGCAGGCTGTCTTTGAGAAGATGAAGTCTTTCAGTACCATTCAGTGGTACTGCCCGAACGTGCATTTTCTTGAATTTTCGGATAATATCGTTTTCTGTTCTTTGCAGGATACTCTGAGCTTTTTTGAAGTTCTGCTCATGCACTCCGAAGGTCAGGTACTTTGCCTTTACCGTACCGTTGTTACATCTGTCAAATGTGTCATAAAGCATTTGCTGATATTCTTCATGAAGCTTTTGCAGCTCGGGATCGGCGTACTTTTTCTTCGGAAGCGCAATATCACATTTAAACTTTTTCTCGTCAATAGTCTTATTCTGAAACGTAAATTGAATGTCAATATCTGATTCAAACGTGTTGAGGAAGTCACAGTATTTGCGGAAGATGTTCTCCTGTTCCTCTTCGTCAGCCAATTCATAGTTTATATCAGCAAACTGCACCGTCTTTGTATAGTAGTCATCCTCAACCATGCATATACCGTCTTTACGCATATCTTTGAACGGTATGCACTGCTGAACTGTTTTAGGCAGTCCGCTTTTTATTTTTTTCAGACTTACCGGTTTTAGTGTTTTTGTTTTTTTGCTGAATAGTGCCATTTTTCGCTATTACCTCCTTATCAAGTTTATTGAAATTTGCTTTAAATGCTTTACCAGTTCCTGCCGTTCCCAAAATCAATTTGTGATTTTTAGATTTTATAATAGCGCTTTCTTTTAAGCCATTTTCCGTAACATATCGCTTTACTTTCGCCGAGAAAATCAATCTTTTTATTTTGTAAAACAGAAATTTTTCAAATGGCATACCGTTGTGCTTGAACACCATGAAAAACATTCCAATCAATACTATCGGCACAAGCATATAGTATACGATGTCGTTTGGAAGAACGTTTTTTAACCCAAAAAACACCGCTAGTCCTATGCCAAGTATCAGAAGAAAAATTACTATCTCCCTAAATCCCAAACCAAAAATAATTCGGTTTCTTATCTTGTTTATATCTTTCGTAAATTGTATATACATCTTATCACCTCATATTGCATTGAATACTGATTTAGATATTGAACCGCACTTGAACATAGTAAAACAAAGCATTATGCCCATTACCAAGCATTCAAACATTGCATCTATTATAGCAGCGTTTGAAGTCAATGCTCCTGCAATCATTGAATTAAATATTGCAATGCATATTTCCATCATAAACGCCTGAAAAGCCAGTGCAAAAAGATTCTTTATGAAGTTTGTTCCAATACCGCCCCATTCACGATTAGTGAGCGTTGCAAACGGAATCGGAGATATTGAACAGTAAACATATATCTCAAGCATTCGGGCGATACATATGACCTGAACAAAAATGTTGCATATGACCTGTATCAGCCACCCGACAAAGCCCATGAAAAACACAAGCAAACTTTCTCCTACACCAAGTTCATTAATTTTCGTGTCAAGCGATGCCAGTGTGCCGGAAGAGATCGACAGATCTGAATCAGCTACCGTCCCGACAAGCTTATTAACAGCCGAAGCACCAAGTTCAAATACTCCGGTAGTCAAGTCAAATACATGATTCAATAGAAATATCCCTATCCCCAATTTCAGGCAAAGTTTCATAACTACCTCAACATCCATATCACGGCTTGAACGGTTCATGAATTGGCTTATGAAGTCATAGCAGACCACCATTGTTAAAATGATAATTGCAATCGGCACGATTGCATTTATACTCACTTCTCAGATAAGACCAAAAATACCTCCACCCGAAAAAGTTTCAGGTGTTTCAGTTAAGTATTTCTCTGCCTTTTCGGGCATTTGCTGCACCGATTCTACGAAACTTGATGCAGTACTTTTAGCTATACTGTGGAAAAGGTCTGCAAACCAATCGTCAATATTAAAAATTGATGCCATTACATCAGCCCCTTAGAAACTTACTTGCGATGCAACAAGGGGTATCAGAACCTTTGCAACCACCATAACACCAATACCTGCTGCGATGATAAAACCCGAATGGTTTTTGCTGTCGGCGTTCTGACTTCCGAATGCCGTAAAAAGTTGAATAAGTCCGAAAATCAGTATCAATATTCCTGCGACAAATGTAATATTTTCCATTACTGTCATTGCTTTTGAAAAAACTTCCATATTAAATTTTCCTTTCTTATATTCGCCGGTGGCGAATTTTTTTTAAAATTGGTCTATAAAAAGTCACCATCATCAAAATCATCAGGATCGAACAAGCCTAAGTCAATGACTTCTTCTCCCTCTATGATCTTAATGTCAGTGACATTTTTTCGTTTTTTGTAATTTTCAAGATACTTTGTGCTGTCAAAGAAATTAGCTTTTTTGTCAGCATCAGCAAGGTATTTATAATTTGGGTGGTCTTTGGTATCATACTTGTATGAACACCACGGATCAGCACCACGGATAGTTAAAATACACTTCTCCCCCGGAAGCTTGAATATCTCGGCTTCGTCCATAAGCTTACGAGCTGTTTTCTGATAGTTTACAGATGTTCCCGACTGCCTTCCGTATGAACGTGAGCTGTTGGCGGCTTCGATCGTCTGATTGCCGAGCAGTTCCGACAGGTCTTTGAGTGTAGATTTTTCCTGACCGCCTAAGAATAAAGTGCTGTCGCAGCAGCCGACTATCGTTTCAGCATCGTCCTTATACAGTGCTTTAAGCTGAGATTTCGTCTGAACGATAACGCTTACCGAAATATTTCTTGATCTGATCGTAGCTATCAGTATTTCAAACATCGGTATCTTTCCGATATTGCGAAATTCATCAAAAATACATCTCACATGGATAGGCAACGAACCGCCATACTTAGTATCAGCAGTTGTACAAAGAATGTTGAACATCTGCATATACATGAATGCTGCTATGAAGTTGAGTGACTTGTCTGTATCGGAAGTGATGACGAAAAGAGCTGTTTTTCTGTCTCCCAAAAGATCAAGTTCCATGTCATCATCTGCCGTTATATCTCTGACTTCTGCTATGTCAAATGGTGATAAACGAACACCGCATGAAATAAGTATAGACTTAGCAGATTTTCCTGCGGCAAGCTTGTATTTGTCATACTGCCTTACGGCAAAGTGATCGGGGTCTTTTTCTCTTAAATCATCGAATATCAGGTCTACTGCATTTTTTGCACTCTCATCATTTTCAGAAACTTCTGAAGCATTCAAAAGCTGTAGCAGTGTATCCATTGTTTTCTCTTCATCGAGCGCTTCATAATATATAAGTCCCACAAGAGCCAAGTAAAGGAGTTTCTCTGCCTTTACCCAAAAGTCAGCCTTTTCATCGGCAGATTTTGTAGCTTCAACGAGCATATCTGCGAATTTCAGGATATCCAGTTCCGATCTGATATAATCAAATGGATTGTAGTGCATCGACCTTTTCATGTTGACAAGATCAAAGACTTTGATAACATATCCTGCTTTTTGAAGCAGATGACCGACATCATCAAGTATCGTACCTTTGGGATCAGTGATAACGTATGTACTATGCAGCTGCATGAGGTTAGGTTTTACATAATAGTATGTCTTACCTGTACCCGGACCTCCTTCAACAAGAACATTCTTATTTCTTCCATGAACCGGGTGTCCGAGATAAGGCTTCAATGTAAGCCCTTCTGTTTTTGTAAGGATTATGTTCTTTTTAGGGTCTTTATCCATGAATTTATGGATCTCATTTTTGTCTGCCCATTTAGCCGAGCCTTGTTCTTCTCCGCTTCTTAGATTGCGTTTTTTCCGTGTCACGATAAGTATATACACCGTAAACGATATCAGCAGCGGAAATATAAGTGCTGTCGATTCAAGGCTTATGATCGGTAAGCCCAAAAGCATTTCGGGACTTTCCAGTATATTCAGTACCCGGTCAAACGCTTCACCATCAAGCTGTAAGTAACAGTATACGAATTTATTCATTACCCAAAAAGA
>CADBQZ010000024.1 GCA_902796865.1 uncultured Ruminococcus sp.
AGCAGCATTAGCAACTCTGCATCCGATAGCTCCAAGACCGATTACACCAAGCTTCTTGCCCTGGATCTCATTTCCTGCATAAAGCTTTTTCTGCTTCTCAGCTGTCTTTGCGATGTTAGCATCTTCCTTATCCTCGATTACCCAGTTTGCACCGGCAACGATATCACGTGAACCAAGGAGAAGACCTGCGATAACAAGCTCCTTAACACCATTTGCATTAGCACCAGGTGTATTGAATACTACGATACCCTTTTCTGCATAATCATCAAGAGGAATATTATTAACACCTGCACCAGCTCTTGCTACAGCAAGAAGAGTCTCAGGAACCTCAAGCTCATGCATTGATGCACTTCTAACAAGGACTGCATCAGCTTCATTTATATTATCTGTCATCTCATAGTCAGCGCTGAACAGGTCTGTTCCACACTTAGCTATGGGATTTAAGCAATTAATCTTTGTCATAATTTTTCTCCTCATATATTCCGAATAATTCTTATGAACTCTTCTATAATGAATTCTTTTATTATGAATTCTTTTATCACAAATTCTTTTATTACGAATTCTTATATTATGAATCTATCTATTTATGAATTCTTCTCTTCAAAGTCCTTCATAAATGCTACAAGCTTCTCAACACCTTCGATAGGCATTGCATTGTAGATAGAAGCACGCATACCACCAACTGATCTGTGTCCCTTAAGGTTAACAAATCCAGCTGCTGTAGCTTCCTTAACGAACTTAGCTTCAAGATCAGCATCATGATTTCTTGTTACAAATGGAACATTCATGAGTGAACGATCCTTCTCAACTACTGTTCCTACGAACATCTTTGACTGATCAAGGTAATCATAGAGGATCTTAGCTTTCTTCTCGTTATGAACCTTCATAGCCTTAAGACCACCCATAGACTTAACCCACTTGAATACAAGTCCGCAGATGTAGATTCCGTAGCATGGAGGTGTGTTGTAAAGAGAATCAGCATCAGCCTGTGTCTTCCACTTTAGCATTGTAGGAGTTCCCTCTAAAACATCGTCACGGATAAGGTCTTCACGGATTATAGCGATAACAACACCGGCAGGACCTACATTCTTCTGAACGCCGCCGTAGATAACTCCATATTTTGAAACATCAACAGGTTCCGAAAGGAAGCATGATGATACATCGGCAACAAGATCCTTGCCCTTTGTGTTAGGGAGCTGCCAGAACTTTGTTCCGTAAATAGTATTGTTTTCACAGATGTAAACGTAATCTGCATCTTCCGGGATATCAAGATCCGAGCAGTCTGGGATATATGAGAAAGTCTTGTCAGCAGATGAAGCTACCTTTACTACTTCGCCGTATTTTTCAGCTTCAGCAGCAGCTTTTTTAGCCCACTGACCTGTGATTATGTAAGCAGCCTTCTTGTTCTTCATAAGGTTCATGGGGACTGCAGCAAACTGCTGTGATGCTCCGCCCTGAAGGAAAAGAACCTTATAGTTATCAGGAATATTCATGAGATCACGGATATCCTTTTCAGCTTCCTTGATGATGTCGTCATAAGCCTTTGAACGGTGGCTCATTTCCATTACCGACATACCTGTGCCCTTGTAATCCAGCATTTCATCGGCTGCTTCTTTAAGTACTTCCTCAGGAAGTACAGCAGGACCTGCGCTGAAGTTATATACTCTACCCATTTTAAAAAACCTCCGAAAATAATTTTGTCATAAAATTCTTTACGACCATACTCTTATATTATACCATTTGAAATCGCATAAGTCAACACTTTTCAGCACCAAATAACTGAAAAACATTATCCGTGAAATATTGAACATTGACATTTTTGCAAATATGGAGTAAAATATAATAGACGGTAAAAATACAGTAAATTGCAAAGTGAGGAAAAACAAATGAAGAATAATGAAAAATCAATGGAAAAGATCGTTGATCTCTGTAAATCAAAAGGCTATGTTTATCCCGGTTCGGAGATATACGGCGGACTTGCAAATACATGGGATTACGGTCCTTTGGGCGTTGAACTCAAAAACAATATAAAAAAGGCATGGCTTAAAAAGTTCGTTCAGGAAAATAAGTATAATGTCGGACTTGACAGCGCAATACTTATGAATCCTCAGACATGGGTAGCATCAGGACATATCGGAGGATTTTCAGATCCGCTCATGGATTGTAAAGAATGTCACACACGCCACAGAGCAGATGATCTTATAGAGGCTTTTGACGGTACTAATGTTTCCGGCTGGACAAATCAGCAGATGTCTGATTATATAAAAGAAAAGCAGATAACCTGTCCTAACTGCGGAAAGAACAATTTTACTGATATAAGACAGTTCAATCTTATGTTCAAGACTTTCCAGGGCGTTACAGAGGATACAAAATCAGAGCTTTATCTTCGTCCGGAGACAGCTCAGGGTATCTTTGTAAACTTTGGAAATATCCAGCGTACAACAAGAAAAAAGCTTCCGTTCGGCGTTGCACAGATAGGAAAGTCATTCAGAAATGAGATAACTCCAGGAAACTTTATTTTCCGTGTACGTGAATTTGAACAGATGGAGCTTGAATTTTTCTGCAAGCCGGACACAGATCTTGAATGGTTCGACTACTGGAGAAGCTTCTGCCGTGATTTCCTTTTAGGACTTGGTATCAAGGAAGAGAATCTCAGGCTTCGTGACCACTCGAAAGAAGAGCTTTGCTTCTATTCAAAGGCTACAACAGACTTTGAATATATGTTCCCGTTTGGCTGGGGAGAACTCTGGGGCATTGCTGACAGAACAGATTATGACCTCACACAGCATATCAATACAAGCGGCAAGTCTCTTGAATATTTTGATCCGGAAACTAATGAAAAATATATCCCATATGTTATCGAGCCTTCACTCGGCGTTGAGAGACTCTTCCTGTCTATCGTAACAGAAGCTTACGATGAAGAAGAGCTTGTATCGACCGACAAAAACGGAAACGAAAAGAAAGAAATAAGAACAGTTATGCATCTTCATCCGGCTCTTGCACCGTATAAGGCAGCGGTTCTTCCGCTTGTCAAGAAGCTTACACCAAAAGCAGAGGAAGTATTCGATATGCTTTCAAAGAAATTCATGGTAACATTTGACGAAGCTGGAACTATCGGTAAGAGATATCGTCGTCAGGACGAGATAGGTACACCATTCTGTATCACATATGACTTTGATACTCTTGAAAAGGATAACTGTGTTACTGTACGTGACAGAGATACTATGGAACAGGAAAGAGTAAAGATAGAAGACCTCGTTGCATATCTTGAAAAGAAGACAGAATATTGATAAAAAGGACGGACATATGTCCGTCTTTCTGTTTGCCTCAGCATATAAAAAGGAGAGCATTCTGCTCTCCTTTTTATTATCTTTCTTCAAAAGTTTCTGTTATGCTGTTTATTTCCAGGCTGCCGCTGTCTGTTGATACATTGATATCAGCGGATATTTCGGGTATATGTTCAAGCGGGCTTTCCCAGTCGTCCTGTTTCTGTGTTTTTTCCTTTTCGACCTGTCTGTGATCCTTTTTGTGCATCTCAGCCATATGCTGAGAAAGCTTTGCCATAAGATAAAGCTCAGGATCGTATTTCAGCAATACGCTTTCTTCTTTAGGTGAAACGATATTTCCTTTGGACATTCTTGAAGCGATACCCTGTGCCTGAATGTCTTTTTTCTGCTGACTTTCAAGCGCCTTGTTCTGCTGGTCATAAACGTGTGCATTGTGAAGTGCTGCTGCGGCGTCGGTGAGTCTGTTCTGTCTGGCATTGATGTTTTTAGCAGTACGGCTGAGCTTATTTTTAGCCTCGTCATCAAGAAGTACTTGTTTTCCGTCTACTTCGACTGATCCCCTCTTTACAGCGCCGTAGATAAAAGCCGTATTCTTAAATTTTATATTATAAGTGCCATTGTCCTGTCTGACAGCCTTGACTCCGTTTTTATTATATCCTTCCGATGCCAAAAGTCCCTCTATCGAAATGTTTATACTGTCCGGTCTTCTTTCGATGATACCGCCGGAAGACTGTTCTTTTGCCTGTGAACTTCCTCTGTTAGTATAAGAAGCTATCGCTGTCTTTATATCGCCGGATATACTGATATTTCCCATATAGCAACCCTCCTCTAATTTATTAATCGGAAGCTTTCTGAAATATTAAAGTCAGAAATTCACAATTTATTTTTTAGTGCATATTCTGTAAACAGAGGCGAAAAGCCTCACATATTGTTGAAAGGAAGATATTTATGGCAGCATTTTCAAATCAGGCAACATTGACCTATAATCAGACCTCAGTTAGTTCAAACGTTGTAACGGGTGAAATAGTCGAGGTCCTTTCTATAACAAAGAACGCACTTGCAGACAGCTACAGCTCGGGAAGCGAGATAACTTATGTGTTGAATCTTGTGAACAGCGGCGCAGTGCCTTTTACTGATGTCACAGTGACTGACGATCTTGGCGCATATACTTTTGGTACCCAGACCCTGGTGCCGCTTGATTACGTTGAAGGTTCGGAAAGATACTTTATTAATGGTGAGCTTCAGACAGAATCTGCGGCGCAGGTCTCAGGGGGCGTTCTTACAGTGAGCGGAATATCAGTTCCGGCAAATGGAAACAGTCAGATCATGTATCAGACAAGGGTAAACAGTTTTGCACCGTTATCGGAAAATTCTACGATAACAAATACAGCATCGGCACAAAACGGTAATGCTGCAGCTGTTACAGCATCAGAGACTGTCGCAGTAAGCGGCGATCCTATACTTTCGATCGTAAAGGCAGTTTCTCCTAGTACTGTTCCGGAAAACGGTACGCTCACTTATACCTTTACGATATCAAATACAGGAAATACAGCAGCGGATGCAGCCGATAATGTTTCTGTTACCGATATTTTCTCACCTGTCCTTGATATAACAGAAGTGACCTTGAACGGCACACCTCTTTCACAGGGTACAGGATACACTTATGATCAGACTACAGGAGAGTTTGCTACAGTCCCAGGCGGTATAACTGTAGATGCCGCATCGTATACCCAGGATCCGACCACAGGAGAGTATTCGGTAATACCGGGCACAGCAGTTCTTACGGTAACAGGAACAGTATAAAAAAAGACAGCAAAAAAGCCCGGGTAACCGGGCTTTCTTAATTATATCATATTTCGGTCATCAGATACCGCATTCATCATAATCCTGCCACTTTTCATCATAGGCTCTTGCCTTGCTGAGTTTAAGAACAAGATAAGCAACAGATGCTATCATGCAAAAAAGAACAGCAACTATTGAGATGTAAAATTTTATATTACTTTTTTTCTGCTCTGTCATTTTTTTCTCCTTGTTTTAGAGTCCCATTTCTGCTTTAAGTCTTTCGAGTTCAGAATTTACCTGTGAATTTGTTTCTAACTGTTCAAACTGTTTGAGAGTGTCGTCTGTTTCGGAATTATTTTCCATAGCGATCTCAGAAAAAGCCTGAGCTTCTGCTTCCTTTGCAGATATTTTTTCTTCCATTCTGTTGAATTTTTCGGAAGCGCTGCTTGAATCAAAGCCGCCTGTTGATTTTGCGATAGCTTTCTGTGTATCAGCCATCTGCGAACGTGCTATAAGCATAGCTTCACGGCTCTTTGCTTCATTGAGCTTGGATTTGAGTGTTTCGACCTGAGCTTTGACAGTTGCTGTCTGGGCAGAGATCTGATCGTACATCTGCTTATACTGCTCGGTATCCTTATCAGCCTTGACTTTGTTTTCAAGAGCTTTTTTAGCAAGTTCTTCATTGCCTGCTGTAAGAGCAGCCTTAGCTTTTTCTTCCCATTCGGCTGATTTCTTGGCAGCATTATCATACTGATTTTTAGCAGTTCTTTCAGCAGCCATTGCCTTGCCGAGAGCCTGAGTAGATTTATTAAGCTCCTGCTGCATATCAATGATTATCTGTTTTACCATCTTTTCGGGATCTTCAGCCTTGTCGATAAGATCGTTCACATTGGACTTGAGCAAGTCGCTAAGTCTTGAAAAAATACCCATTTCTGATTACCTCCGTTATTTCTTTAATAGATTTTTTAGAACAAGTCCGCCTCCAGCAAGTGTGAAGCCGAACATAAGAATATAGCTAAAAAGGCTCGTGCCTGAAAAATATAATCTTACACTTGTTATTATAGAGAGCAGTATGATCGCAGTACCTATTATAGTTACGATAAGACCGTAGATCTTTTTCTCCATAAGGAAGAGCATAACAACACCGATAAGAAGCGGTATCACAACAGTTCCGCCGGGTATGCCCATTCTTCCGAATCCGTAAAAACCAAATCCGGTAGAGACATGGACAGACTGGAATATCCAGAAAAGTCCGACCCCTAAAAGGATAAGTCCCACCATAAACTGTGAAAGACTTCCGGTATCCTTCTTTTTATAAGAGCTGCTGTTTATTTCACGCATGAGCCGCTCCTGCTCTTTTTCAAGCTTTCTGAGCTTTCTGTCCATGCTTTTGCACCTCCGTTTATACCTATATACAATAATTATAACCTATTTTTATTTTAATGTCAAGCGGCTTTATATTATAAAGCAAATCAATTGGTAAAAACTATAAAAAAATGAGCAAAATATCATAGAAAACGCTGAAAATTGGCTTTTTTTATAAAAATTCACACGATCATATTGACTATTTGACAAACTCGTGCCACAATAAAGAAACGTAAATAACTTATGCTCATTTATAAAGCTTAATGTAAAACTTTTGTGCTTTATTTATAAGCAGACATACTAACTGCCTATAATATATCAATCATAAATTCAAAAATAAGGAGGAAAAAGCAAATGAAAAACACATGGAAGAAAGCGGCAGCAGTCTCTTGTAACAAAGCTTACAGTTCTTAAAAAGGCTGAAAGTGATTATGCAATACTGAAAGCTGATAACGAAGCGGCACAGGCTGAATCCGAAAAGATTGCTAAGGAAGCCACTGAAAAAGCACAGGTAGAAGCAGAAGCAGCAGAAAATCAGGCGACAATGAAAATTCTGCAACAACAGCTCCTGATGAAAATCAGAATGATACTTCTGTAACTACAGTTGCAACAGCAATTGACTAATAAATATTATTCTATAGATGCAGTTTAACTCTAAGAATACATAATTTAAGGCAGAGCCATTTCGCTCTGCCTTTTTATGTAATAAAAGTATTATTGCAGTTTGGATTTTAAATATACAGGAGTGAAATTTTAGCGGCGTTATAGAAGCAAATGCAGGAGGAGTGTTGACCACCACTACAAAAATAACAATACCCATTTATAAGTATAAAATCCGCAATTTGCTGCTTTCTTTATATTTATGCTATTGACATTCTGAGTATAAAATTATATAATAATGTTGTAAGAGGATATATCCTGCCGC
>CADBQZ010000025.1 GCA_902796865.1 uncultured Ruminococcus sp.
AACATTTATTATCTTTAATTCGCATTCGTTTTTTTTGCTCTCTACGATTATTCTTTCAACATTAATAAGTTTTTTCTTTATATCAAGTATCTCACGAAGACCGATACTTGATATATATTCAAGTTTCTCAGCATCAAGAATAATTGAGCTTGATCTTATTTTTGAAAGTGCTTCTTTTATTTCACTATCAACATGATGTATATTATTTGTGTCTATCCTTTGGCATAGTTTTATTATAAGATTATTATTGCTTGATTCTATATTCAAGAGCGACATTAAGTTTCCCTCCTATCATCTTTTCGCAATAAGTATCATACTGCTTCTCGGCATAAGAGAAACATGACCCTGTATCTCTTTTCCGCAGTCATTTAGTTTTTCATCTCCGGAGTAAAGAACTATCTCCCACTTCATGCCTTCAGGAACGATTGGAAGCTCAAATGTATGTTCTTCCCAATGCGAATTATATGCACAATAGATAAAGCAGTCATTATCCGTTCCAAAATCCTTTGCCGGTTCACTGTACATAAAGCCAAAAGTCAAAAACGGCGATGTTCTGTCAAATTCCCATGGCTTTTCGCCATGCCATGATAATTCGGGATAATCAGAAGAATTATGTCCTGTAAAATAATCCGCTTTCTTTATTACCGGATGTTCCTTACGAAAAGCTATGAGTCTTTTAACATACTGAAAAATATCATCATATTTTTCAAGTCTGTTCCAGTCTAGCCATGAGATCTCCGTATCCTGACAAAAAGCGTTATTATTTCCGTACTGAGTATTTCCAAATTCATCTCCTGCCCAGAACATCGGAACACCTCTTGAAAGCATAAGAACAGTCATAATATTTTTTATCTGTCTCTTTCTGAGAGAATTTACCGCTTCATCATCTGTTTCGCCTTCTGCTCCGCAGTTCCATGAACAATTGTCAAATTCATGATCCATAGGTGAAGAATAGCAGTTAGATTCGTTATGTGCATTGTTGTATGCTGTTGTGTCATACAATGTGAAACCATCATGCGATGTAACATAATTTACAGAGCAGTCAGGTGTACTGTTTATAAACATATCGGGTGAGCCTTCGATAGAAGTTATAAGCTCAGGGCCTGCCTCAGCCATACCTTTGGCAAATCTCTTTACAGTATCTCTCATACGAGGGTTCCAGTCAGCCCAGCCTTTCGGGAATTGTCCTATCGTAGATAGTCCGGCAGGATCCCAGCCTTCGGATATAAGCTTTGTACGGCTAAGTACCGGATCGTTTTTGAGCGAATCAACAAGCGGCGGACTTACCATTGGCTTTCCGTCCTCGCCTCTTGCAAAAATCGGTGCTTCATCTATTCTGAATCCGTCGATATGATAATCAGACACCCAGTATCTTAAAGAATCGACAATAAAATTACGTACTATAGGATTGTTGCAGTTTACGGTATTTCCGCAGGCAGAAAGATTTGAATATGTACCGTCATCATTCATAAGGTAATATGTCTTGTTGTCAATACCTCTGAATGAGATATATTCTCCTCCGTCGCCGTATTCAGCAGTATGGTTGAAAACTATATCAAGAATTACCTCAATGCCGTTTTTATGAAGCTGCTTTACCATATTCTTCATCTCATCAGCAGCAAGCCCCATACTTCCAAGAGCTGCAAAACCTGCTTTAGGAGCAAAATAATTGCAGGTACAATATCCCCAATAATTACAGGGTTCATCTGTTAATGCCGGGAAAAATTCCTCAAACTCAAACATCGGCATGATCTCTATACAGTTTACACCGAGTTCTTTAAGATATGGTATCTTCTCAACAACTCCTGCAAATGTACCTTTGTTTTTTACTCCACTTGATTTATCATTTGTAAAGCCTCGAATGTGCATCTCATATATAACAAGATCTTTCATAGGAGTACAAAGGGGCTGATCCCCCTCCCACTCATAATCCTCACGGATAAGTCTTCCTCTGAACTGAAAACCATCCTTCGGGTACTGTCTTGTATGCCACTTGTCACGTCCGGATACGAGCTTTGCATATGGATCCAAAACTATCTTTGTTTTATCAAAGCAATAACCATTTTTAAGGTCATATGGTCCGTCAAAGCGATAACCGTATTCGATATTCTCCCAATCAAGATCAAATATCATGATCGAATATACACTTCCGACACGAAATTCATTCGGGATAGGTATCTCTATAAACGGCTCCGCATCACCCAGATGAAAAAGAACCAGAGTACAGCTTGTAGCGTCTTTTGAATATACCGAAAAATTTACCGTTCCGTGATCGAGTACATTAGCACCAAAAGGCATAGCCTTGCCGGCTTTGAATTTTATCCCATTCAGTTCATGACTTGGGAATTCGTCTATTCTTCTCATAAATCAAACCTCTATTTATTATCAAACTGACTCATGTACAGATCAGCATAGAAGCCCTTTCTGCTCATAAGTTCATCATGTGTGCCTGTTTCAATGATATCACCATCTTTTAGAACAAGTATCATATCAG
>CADBQZ010000026.1 GCA_902796865.1 uncultured Ruminococcus sp.
TAAGGAAGGCAAAGGAAGTTGATTTCGACGATCTTGACCCTTCAATATGCGTAAAGAGACAATATGTAAAAGGTATCCACGGTTCGTCGTTCCTTGTACTGAAACAATCAGACGTACAGATGATGGTAAACCAGCTTATGGGTATGCCTCCTGTAGTGTCCGATGATTTCCAGTTCGATGAAATGAATATCTCCGCAGTATGTGAGATAATGAACCAGATGATGGGAGCTTCTGCTACTACCATTTCTGAGATACTCGGTATTCCTACCGATATTTCAACTCCGGAAGCTATCGTAATAGATACCGTAGATGACATTCTGAAGATCAACAGTATCGACGAAGAAGAAACAGTATGTGCTATCTCCTTCGACCTTACTATTGATGATATAATGAACAGCCATTTCATTACTATGCTCAATATCGAGCTTGCTAATGATATGGCAGGTAAAATGCTCGGAAGCTACGGAGAAGATTCTTCTTCTGAGCCTGCGCCGGCACCAGCTCCGGCTCCAGCACCGAAGCCCGCTGCTCCGGCTGCGGCAAAACCTAAACCGGCACCAAAGCCTAAGCCGGAAAAGAAAGTCATAAACAACAATTCATCCGCCGCAAGAAATCTTGATGTGCAGGAATTCAGTATGGATTCCTTCTTTGATGACGACGACGATGACGACAGGATCACGATGGATCAGTTCAAAAACCTCCGTCCTCTGCTTGATGTTCCTATGGAAGTTTCCGTAAGAATAGGGCAAACGCAGAAAAAGATCGAAGAGGTAAGTGATTTTACTAAGGGAACTATCATTGAGCTTGATACAATGGCAAATGAACCTGTTGATATCCTGGTAAACGGAAATCTTATGGCAAGAGGTGAGGTCGTTGTTGTTGACGACAATTTCGCCGTAAGGATAACAGAAATTGTAAAATAAAAACGCTAATCATATGGCTTATTCCGGGATACAAAAAAGCTCCGGAAGAACGCTGTATTCGACAAAAGGAGAATATTATTATGAGTAAGATTTTAGTTGTAGACGACGCAGCATTCATGAGAATGATGGTAAAAGATGCTTTAACAAAGAACGGTTATACCGATATCATAGAAGCATCCGATGGTGCGATTGCCTGTGACCTTTTCAAGGCAGAAAGTCCGGATCTTGTTATCATGGATATAACCATGCCAAATAAGACTGGTATCGAAGCTTTAAGAGATATAAAGGGTATGAACAGCAGTGCTAAAGTTATCATGTGTTCTGCAATGGGACAGGAAGCAATGGTTCTTGAAGCTATCAAGCTCGGTGCGCTTGACTTTATCGTTAAGCCATTTAAACCGGACAGAATTATTCAGGCTGTTACAAAAGCACTTGGATAAAAGGGGTGTTAAGATATGGGTTTAAGTAATATTGAAGAACTCGATGCAATGCACATCGACGTTTTAAGAGAATTAGGAAACATTGGTTCGGGAAATGCGGCAAGTTCTCTTGCATCTTTCATGGGCAAAGAGATCAATATTGACGTTCCTAATGTTAGGATCCTCGATTTTAATGAAGTTGCTGATTATATCGGCGGTCCCGAAAAGATCGTTATGGGTCTTCTTGTAGATACTATCGAAGACTTAAAGGGCATGATACTTTATATATTTGATGACGATTTTGTAAAAAGCGTTGTTAAAGTATTTTTCGATAAGGATTTTGAATCATTTTCAGAGCTTTCGGAAATGGAAATATCTGCATTCAATGAGATCGGCAACATAATGGCAAGTTCATATGTAAATGCTATCGGAAGTATGACCGGTATGAAGATAGACATTTCTACTCCTTCTATTGCCGTTGACATGGCAGGTGCTATACTTAGTTATCCAACAGCAAAATTTGCAGAGATCGGTAATAAAGTACTTTTCATTGATGACTCATTCGGTATAGGTTCAACCCTCGAAAGAGTAAAGAGCAACATGATACTTGTACCTGAAATGGATTCTCTTAATAATTTATTTACAAGGCTTGGAGTAATGTAATATGGGAATGGTAACAATTGGTATATCAGATCTCAATATTGCTACACCACCAAACATTCTGGTTACCTACGCTTTAGGTTCATGTATCGGCATATGCCTTCATGACAAAGCACACAATATAGGCGGTCTTGCACACATCATGCTTCCAAGCAGTAAGGAAGCAACAAAGGCTTCAGACAATCTTCGCCGTTATGCTGATACTGGAATAGAAGAACTAGTTAATCTTCTTAAAAGCAAAGGCGTATTGGTTTCAAGCCTTACCGCAAAAATTGCAGGCGGAGCGCAAATGTTCCAGACAAACTGCTCTACATTCAATATAGGTGCAAGAAACATCACTGCTGTTAAGCAGGTGTTAGCAAAATACAGGATACCTATAATTGCAGAGGACACAGGACTCAACTTCGGACGTACAGTTTTTTTTGATGTTGCCACAGGTGTTATGCAGGTAAAATCAGTTAATCAAGGTGTAGTTAATCTGTGATCTGATTTCAGAACTTATAATAATAATCGGGCTTTGCTTCGGTCATTTAGTATTATCGAAGCAAAAGCCCTTGCAATTTGCTATGAATAAGTTCCAATTGAATAATTGCATACTCGAAGCGGAGATGTCTCCGCTTATTTTTTTGTGTCAAAATATATATTCTATAAACTTATGATCAAACGGAGAGTTTCTTTTGTTGAAACTCTCCGTTTTTAAAGCCTTTTATCTGTTATCCACGCTCTCCGGATACATATCGTGTCCAAAAAGTCTTGTTTCAGCAAGCTTTTCATATTTAGTGCCGGGTCTTCCATAATTGCAGTATGGGTCTATTGAAATACCGCCTCTCGGCAAAAATTTTCCCCAGACTTCAATATATTTAGGCTGCATAAGTTTTATAAGATCCTTCATTATCATGTTTACACAGTCTTCATGAAAATCACCGTGATCTCTGAAGCTGAAAAGATATAGCTTCAGGGATTTGCTCTCTACCATTCTTTCATCTGGAATATATGAAATGTATATCGAAGCAAAATCCGGCTGTCCTGTTATCGGACAAAGACTTGTAAATTCCGGGCAATTAAACTTGACAAAATAATCGTTTTCTTTATGCTTATTCTCGAATGTTTCAAGTATCTCCGGAGCATAATCTTTGGGGTATTCGTTTTTTTCTTTTAAAAGTACAAGCTTTTCATCTTTTCTCTCATTCATTGTTTATTCTCCTGTAATGATAGGGTCTGTCAGTCCATTTTTTTCAAAAGCAGCTTTTCGGTCGATACAAGTACCGCATTTTCCGCACGGCTTGTCTCCGCCTTCGTAACAGCTCCATGTAAGCTCATATGGCACTTTAAGCTCCATGCCTTTTTTTACGACATCTGCTTTTGTCATGCTCACAAACGGTGCTTCTATCCTAAGCTGTTTTCCGCTTCCTTCATATATAGCTTTATTCATAGCATTATTGAAGACCTCAGAGCAATCGGGATAAGCATTTCCTGCCGCATCATCAGAATGTGCTCCATAATATATAACACCGCAGCCCTTTGAAAGAGCTATTGCAGCAGCCGATGATAAAAACAATCCGTTTCTGAACGGTACATATGTAGACACAGGAGAACCATCTGTCTTTTCAAGCTGCTTTGCGTAAGATTCATGCGGTATCTCTTTTTCCGATGAGCTTAGTAATGAACAGTCAGAAAACTCAAATATTTTTGAAAGGTCAAGCTCCATTCTCTCGACACCGTAGTATTGAGCCGTCTTTTTTGATGCTTCTATCTCTTTTGAATGCTTCTGTCCATACATTATAGAAAGAGCTATTACATTCTCTCTGCCATATTTTGAAACAGCAAGGGCAAGACAAGTAGTACTGTCAAGTCCTCCGCTCGATAAAACCAATGCTTTCATATATTTATCCTTTCAGCTGCATAAAAAATCTATTTTGCAGCGTCATATCATCACGGAATTTTCCTCTGAGCGTAGTAGTCTGCGTAACAGAACCATACTTTTTTATTCCTCTTGCGGTCATGCAAGAATGCTTTCCTTCAATATAAACAGCAACGTCGCCAGTTTTTGCTATGAGAGCTATGATACTTGCAATATCCGAACCTAAACGTTCCTGAAGCTGAAGCCTCTTTGCGGCAAGGTCAGCGATCCTTGCGATCTTTGAAAGTCCTATTACTCTGCCTTTTGGGATATATGCTACCGTCACCTTCATATCGTACATAAGCGCAAGATGATGTTCACAATATGAAAATACGTCTATGTCACGAACTATTACCATATCTGTGCTTTGTCCCATCATATCAAAAGTCTTTCCGAACATTTTTGCAATATCTGCGTTTGAGTAGTTCATTCCTTCAAAGACTTCCTCATACATATTTGCAACTCTTTCGGGCGTTTCAGCAAGTCCTTCACGATCCGGATCATCACCTAAAGCTATTATTATACCTCTTATATGTTCCTTTATGGCTTCCTTGTCTATCATTATTAAACTCCTCTCCTGTCAGGATCCCATATTATCTTGTGCATCTGCAATTGAAGATTCACATCATTCATCTTTTCATTCAGCATAAATTCCACTATTTCCGAAGGCTCTATCTTTCCGAAAACAGGGCTTATATACACTGATACTCTGCCGCATAGTTTATATTCGTCGATTATCTGCTTTGCACGTTTAAGATCATCAACACTTCCTGAAACGAATTTTACCGTATCACGGCTGTCAAGACAGTCAAAATTTTCAAGACACATATATTTTTCCATTCCGCTTGACGGAAGCTTATAATCCATTGTGAAGATAGGGCGTGAGCTTATATCAAGAAACTTTTTGAGTGGGATCGAACCGTTCGTTTCTATTTCACAGCTTATCTCCTGATGCTCTGAAATGCTCCTCAAAAGCTTATCTATACCCTTTTGCATAAGCGGCTCACCGCCTGTAAGCGTAACATTTTTTATACCTGTCGAAAGAATATATCTTATTATATCATCGACTGTCATTTCTTCAAACGGAGCGCCATGACTGTTTGCCCAGCTTGTATCACAGTAACTGCATTTCAGATCACATCCGACAAAACGTATAAACACCGCAGGCTGCCCCGCTCTTGTGCCTTCACCGTTTATGCTGACAAATTTTTCAGCAACCTTAAAGAATCCTTCCATATCAGCCCTCATCATACATAGCACAGTTTTCAGGTGTTTCATAGACTGCTACTCTGCTTACCCTGTAGCCTCTTTCTTTTAGTGCAGTAAAAAACTGCCTTGCAAGGTTTTCGGCGGTCGGACGGAACGGCATCTCTATAAGTCTGAATCCGTCCCGTTTCAGGCATTCAAGCGTATCGCTTTTGAGTGTATTCTTCTCGTATATAAGTGAATGGTCATAATGCTCTGCAATAAGCCTTACGGCTCTTTTGAGGTCTGAAAAATCCATTATCATTCCCTTTTGCTGCCCGTTTCTCTGCAAAAACGCATTTTGTACTGTTACTTCTATTTTCCACCTGTGTCCATGTATATTACTGCACTTTCCTTCATATCCATAAAGAAAATGAGCACTGTCAAATGAAGCTTCTGCTTTTAAATAATACATTAAAACGCTTCCCTTCCGATATTTTATATAACGCAGAGATCTTTTTTTCTGCATATAAGAAAACAAAAAAGACACAGATAGATATACCTGTGCCTTAAACAATGCTGCAAAGAACATCTATAGGCTTTTTGCAGTATTGTCTTGAATGTTGTCCTGGTTTTGTTTTTATGCAGTCCCTCTCATGACTGCCAAGACAGGATGGCACAAACGAACTGTCTTGTTTATTTAACTGTCGATGCCGAAAGTATTTTATAATGATCAGATAATTTTTCAAGTGTAAATACCATATTCTTTGCAGGCATCTGTTTTTTACTGCTGTACCAGTGAGGCTGATCGGTCATACAGCTCGTATGAACAGTATAGATACCGTCCTCCTCGCTTACGCTTGTTATATCAGGATACAAAGTATATATATCGTGTTCCTTCGGGAGGATATATCCTTCCTTGTCTTTATCATACTTTATGTCTATTCCTGCATATGTGATATTGCAAGGCTCTATATTCTTTTCATATCCTAAAAGTTTTTCATTTGCATACTCTACCTGCTGATGAGGTATGACTATATCGCCTGTTTCAGCATCTTCAAAAACTTTTAAGCTTCCGTGAACGACTATCTCCCATATTCCAAGATTTACAAGCTGTTCATCGGATATTTTATCAAGGCTGTCAAAGTCGTCGATATTAGTCATAACAAAAGGATAAAGAGCATCAGCGACTTCTTCCTTCAGCTGTTCCTCCTGTTTTTCTTTATCAGAAGGCATCATTTCTATCTGCTCTAAGATATATATGACCGAACTGAATATACCGATTATAGTAAACGCCGTTATCACCGCAGTATAAAAGACTCTGAATATTATCTTTGGAATGCTTTTTTTCTTTTTCGGCTGTATTATGCTGATGCGCTCATCTTCATCGCCGCCGATATACTGTTCAAACTCATCATTCTCATCAGCACCAAGCTTGTCCCTGTCTATGTCTTCAAGTTCACGGCTGAAATCGTTCTCATCATAGTAATCATCATCAAAATAGCCGTCATCGTCATATCCATCGTATCCATTGCCGTTTCCGGCATTATCAGCATTGTTTCCGGCATATTCCGGCGTATCCTGTTTCTGATACTGCTGCTGATCGTTATTCTCTTCCTCGCCTGAATACTGTCTTCCCTGCTGCATCTCTATCTGCTGTCTGTTCTTTTCAGCTTCTTGTTCTGCCTGGCGCTGATATTTTTCGATCTCTTTTGTCGAAAACATTTTTGTCTCATCAGGCTGACGCATGACCTTTTTGCCGACACCATCTGACGGAACTCTGTCTGCCGTTTCATACTGTACCCGTTCATAGGTCTCCGGCTTATTATCATAACTTGTGTTTCTGTCGGAGATGCTTCTATAGGTATGTCCCGGCTTACTCTCAGAAGAAAATTCCTTTAAAAGCTCATCAATAAGCGCATCTGTTTCACTTTTTTCTCTCATAGGCGTGTAATTCCACTCCCTCTTTTTTTCGTTTATGCTAACATCTATCTCATCGAGTATATCCATATCCTAGATCCTTTTCCGGGGTCATCTTATCTGTCCGTTTCCGCTGATAAGATATTTTACTGTAGTAAGTTCATTAAGTCCCATAGGACCTCTTGCATGGAGTCTTTGCGTAGAGATACCTATCTCTGCTCCAAGACCGAATTCTCCGCCGTCAGTAAATCTTGTTGAAACGTTGACATAAACTGCTGCTGAATCAACTTCATGCTGGAACTTTTCAGCATTTTTAAAGCTGTTTGTAATTATTACTTCAGAGTGACCTGTCGAGTATTTTCCTATATGTTCTATCGCTTCTTCAATAGAATCAACTACCTTTACTGAAATAATATAATCAAGGAACTCTGTTGCATAATCTTCATCTGTAGCATCAACAACACAGTCGCCAAGTATCTCTTTAGTACGCTTGCAGCCTCTTATCTCAACATTATGCTTGTCAAGTCTTTCCTTTAAGACAGGAAGTACCTTTGAAGCAATATCTTTATGGACAAGAAGGCTCTCCAAAGCGTTGCAGACCGACGGACGCTGTGTCTTTCCGTTGTCAACTATATCTACAGCCATATCTATATCAGCACTGTCGTCTATATACGCATGACAGTTTCCGGTACCGGTCTCAATTACCGGTACTGTAGCGTTCTCAACTATTGCCTTGATAAGGCCTCTGCCGCCTCTTGGAATAAGTACATCAAGATACTGATTAAGACGCATAAGCTCGTTTGCAGCTTCTCTTGATGTATCCTCGATAAGCTGTACGACATTTTTTTCAAGACCTGCCGTTTCAACTGCATCTCTCATTATATCACAAAGGCATTTATTTGAATTTATAGCCTCTTTGCCGCCTTTTAATATTACTGTATTGCCTGATTTGAGGCAAAGCACAGCCGCATCTACAGTAACGTTCGGACGTGATTCAAATATCATGCCTATAACTCCTAGCGGTACTCTTGTCTTATATATCTTCATGCCATTAGGACGCACCATTCCGCTGTCTACCGCACCGACAGGATCAGCAGCCTGTACCACTGTACGCACTCCATCGGCAATGCCCTTTATCCTGTCTGCATCAAGCTTTAATCTGTCCTGCATAGTTACAGGCATACCGTTTGCGGCTGCGGCATCAAGATCTTTTTTGTTCGCAGCGATTATTTCATCTGTACGTTCTATGAGCTTGTCTGCAATAGCATTCAAAGCATTGTTTTTTTTCATCGTACCGGCAGTCATTATTGAGCGAAGCGCAGCTTTTGCATTTGCGCCAAGTGTTTCAACATAAGTCATTTTTTACCCTCCTGTTCATACGGAACATATATCAGTTAGCAACAAAAAGCGTACCCATTTCATCGTTTTCAAAAAGTCCATAAAGCTTATCCGGATCCTTTCCGTTCATGATTATCATATCAATGCCTGCTTCATTTGCGATCTTTGCGGCATTTATCTTTGTAGCCATACCGCCCTTGCCGAGCGAGCTTCCTGCATCTCCGGCAATATCTTCTATATGGCTGTCTATCTCTTTGACTATTGGGATAAGCTTTGCATCGGGATCTTTTCTGGGGTCGCTGTCATAAA
>CADBQZ010000027.1 GCA_902796865.1 uncultured Ruminococcus sp.
AATATAATGGGTTCCCGCCCCTACATTTGTTCCATGAGGCTGCCCGGTCGGGAATTAAAGGCTGCAATAGAATTAGAAGCGACACGTCTGGGCAGCCACAGCCGCATTCCCATTTTGATACTGCCTTGTCGCTTACATTTAGCTGCTCGGCAAGCTGCTTTTGCGTAAGCCCCATTTTGATACGCATATCTTTTATAAGCTTGCCGGTCTTTATATGATCCATATTATTACCTCCTGTCTTTAATAAAAACGTATGGTATGTTTCTAAGGCTGCCTTATGTAATAATTATAGCTTTACTGTACATGATAGTCAATCTACGTTCCGTGGAGTAAGAGTAAAAAACACATACACTTGACAAAATTTAAAAAATAATATATACTATTTATTAGAAATTTTTAAAAAGGAGATAATTTATGGATATGGACGCTGACGGGTGGTTAAAGTACTTTTTGATAATTGAATTTCTTCTTGTGATAATAAAGGCGTTTTTCACAGCCTGTGAATACTCGGTGCTTGAATCGAGTGAAAGCAGGGCAGCCGAAGAAGAAAAACCTTCCGGAAAAAGGCTTTTAAAGCTCATGGAGAACAAGAAAAAGCTTATGACAGCCTTTACAGTGGGCAGAGTTATCATGTACATGATAATTGGTGTGACACTCATGGCGATAATGCTCAAAGCCGAAACGGGAAGATACTTTTGGGAAAGGTTTGCGGTGTATCTGCTTTCAGGTATAGTTATAACATCTGTCGCTGAATTTGTGCCAAGAAGACTGGTGCGGAAAGATCCCGAAAAATTCGCTCTTAAAACTTCGCTGATAACATCTGTATATTGTGCAGTCATCGGGATATTCGGAAAAGTATCGTATATGCTTGGAAAGCTCATATCGAGAGGTTTTGGCGTTCCGTTTTCGCAGACAGGCGATACCGTTACAGAAGAGGATATACGCCAGATGATAGATGCCGGCAATGAAACGGGCGTTATCGAAGAAAGCCAGCGTGATATGATAAACAATATCTTTGATTTCGGCGATGTTGACGTTTCTGATGTTATGACACACAGGAAGGACATAGTTGCGATAGATATAAACGAAAAGATCGGCGATATAGTATATCTTGCGATAAATAAGGGATATTCAAGGATACCTGTCTATGAAAAGACGGTTGACAGCATAGTTGGTATTATCTATGTAAAAGACCTGCTTTGTCTTGTGGGCTGTGAGCGCTCGGAGGACTTTACTATAAAGCAGTTTATGAGAAAGGTACTCTATCTTCCGGAGACCTGTATGTGCAGCGATGCGTTTGAAACTCTCACAAAGGAAAAGGCTCAGTGTGCAATAGTCGTTGACGAATACGGCGGTACGGCAGGTTTTGTGAGTATGGAAGATCTTTTAGAAGAGATAGTCGGAAATATACAGGACGAGTATGACGATGAAAAAGCAGAGATAGTGAAGCTCGATGAGGGCATATACACTCTGTCGGGTGATGTAAGACCGGAAGATGCCGAAGAAGAACTCGGATTCCATATGCCGGAGGATCACAATTACGATACGATGAGCGCATTCGTGGTCGATCTCCTGGGACGTATACCCGAAGAAGAAGAAACACCGTCGGTCGTTTATGAGGATATAGAGTTTACAGTGCTTCTCGCAGAGGATAACTGGATATCTAAAATAAAAGCGGTGAAAATAAATACTGATAATGATGACACAGAATAAAATTGCCTGCCTTTTTTATAAAAGGCAGGCAAAATTTTTTCTTTATGTTCGTTTCTTTGTGCATACAAAGAAATGCTGAAAAATACTTTTTATGTTACTTTCTTACTCGTGTAAGAAAGTAACCAAAGAACACGCTTACTTTTCTTTTTTGCTGAAAAAGAAAAGTAAGACAAAAGAAATCAGAATAACTCTAACCGATAGTAAATGTCTAATTAGGGTTCTTCTCATTACCGAAAAGCATAAGGAGATAGATTTATTTTAATTCTTTGATCACAATGTGCTTATACAAACATTAAATTATAGTTCAACTTTTGTGATGTTTTCAAAGAAATCAGCAAAGCCTAAATAAAACTAAAACAAGTCTAGGTCTTCTTAATGGGGTACGCAACATTGCAGGCGAATTTCTTAATGTTTTTTCTTTATCAACCTTTCTTTTATATAAAAGAAAGTTAAGAATCTTTTTTTACGTTACTTTCTTACTCGTGTAAGAAAGTAACCAAAGAACACACTTACTTTCTTTATGCTAACGCCAAAGAAAGTAAGACAAAGAAAGAAGTGTTAAGAAATAGATAAACCATACTGTATGTCCATTAAGCAGGTCTCGACTTGATTTAGTCTTATTTAGGCTTTGCTGATTTCCTATAAAGCATCGCAAAAGTAAATTTATAATTTGACATTTTTATAAATATACACCTTAACTAATCGTAGGGGCGAGCAGTGCTCGCCCGCCCGAAAAATAATGTTTATTACCCGGTCGGGAATTAAAAGGCGCAATAAAATTAGAAGCGAAAGGGCGTCTGTCCTGTCCGGTCACGGACTGTCCGCCGTGGGCACCCGGTCGAAAAAAGGAGAGCATCTCAATATGCTCTCCTTTGTATTTCTTATCTTTTCTTGGAAGCGATGTCTAAAAGAAGCTTTTCGAGCATCTGGGTATCTGTCATAGAACCAAGGTCGCCTTCCGCTCTTGAACGGACGGAAACGGTCTTTCCCTCTACTTCCTTGTCGCCGATAGTAAGCATAACAGGAACTTTTTCGACTGTAGCCGAACGTATCTTGTATCCTACCTTTTCGGCTCTGTCATCTATCGTTACTCTTATACCTGCGGCTTCAAGCTTTGATGATACCTCATGACAGTAATCGAGATGTCTGTCGGCAACAGGTATGATCCTTACCTGCTCAGGTGCTATCCAAAGCGGAAGTGCGCCTGCATATTTTTCTATCATGTATGCGAGCGTTCTTTCATAGCAGCCAAGCGATGTTCTGTGAATGATGTAAGGACGTTTTTTGGTTCCGTCAACGTCAACATACTCCATGCCGAAGCGCTCTGCGAGAAGCATATCTATCTGTATCGTTACGATAGTATCTTCCTTGCCGTAAACGTTCTTGTACTGTATATCGAGCTTAGGACCGTAGAATGCGGCTTCATCTATGCCGACAGTGTATTCAAGACCAAGATTGTCTAGTATCTTTTTCATAGCGTCCTGAGCTTCGTTCCACTGTTCAGGTGTTCCCTCATACTTGTTTTTCGGGTTTGCAGGATCCCACTGTGAGAATCTGAATGTACAGTCTTCCAGAAGTCCTACTGTATCAAGCGCATATTTTGCAAGCTCCAGACAGCCCTTGAATTCTTCTTCAAGCTGTTCCGGACGGAGTATAAGATGTCCTTCGGAGATGGTGAACTGTCTTACTCTTATAAGACCGTGCATCTCGCCGCTATCCTCGTTTCTGAAAAGTGTAGATGTTTCACCGAGTCTCATGGGAAGGTCACGGTAGGAGCGCTGTCTGTTTAAGAATACCTGATACTGGAAAGGACAGGTCATCGGACGGAGCGCAAAGCATTCCTTTTCCTCGTCGTATGGGTCGCCCATAACGAACATACCGTCAAGATAGTGATCCCAGTGACCGGATATTTTGAAAAATTCTCTTTTTGCAAAGTAAGGTGTTTTAGTAAGGAGATAGCCTCTCTTCTGTTCAACATCTTCTATCCAGCGCTGGAGAAGCTGGATCACTCTTGCGCCCTTCGGGAGTATAACAGGGAGTCCCTGACCGATAACATCAACAGTCGTAAAGTATTCAAGCTCACGGCCGAGCTTGTTGTGGTCACGCAGCTTGGCTTCCTCAAGCATTTTGAGGTGCTCGTCGAGCATCGAAGCCTTGGGGAAGGAAACGCCGTAAACTCTGCAAAGCTGCTTGTTCTCCGAAGCGTCGCCCCAGTAAGCGCCGGTGCAGGAGAGAAGCTTTGTGGCCTTTATCGCCGAAACGTTCATTATATGCGGACCTGCGCAGAGATCGACAAAATCGCCCTGCTTGTAGAAGGA
>CADBQZ010000028.1 GCA_902796865.1 uncultured Ruminococcus sp.
AACGGATAATTATTATTTTTTAAAATTTTTGCTGGCTCATTTCCATCATCAGGCTTCACCGCTTGCATTTTTTCTATTATATATCCATTTTTTGCTGTATCATATGCAACTATTATGTGAAGCATACTTTCTCCATTAAGAAAAGCGTAGTAGCTTATTTTTCCATCTTCATTTCTGTTTGAAAATTCGCAAAGTTCTGTTTCGGTGTATGAATGCTTCTCGTTGTAGTCAATCCCGAACTTTCTACATCTCAAGCCATATTGATTATGAAGATATTCATAATTCCCGTACATAGACTCAACGCTTTCGGGATATACTTCTAAGTACTCATCTTCATCATTGGACACAACTGCTTCTATGATCCTGCAAGCCATGACCTCGGGCTTGTCAGACACCGAAACATCAACTGTACCGCAAGCGGTAAGGCTTACGATCGTAATCATTGCCATGACCCCGATGATCATATTTCTTATTCTCATTATTTACATCTCCCTGTCTGTTTTTGTTGGCTGAGGTTTATATGATTTTTCTACTTTTTTCAGTTTTGGATTATCATGTTCAGCTGATCTGTTTCTATTGAGTTTAGCGTAATCTCGACTGAGCGAGTCCGCTATCGCTCTTACTGTGTCGATATCCTTTGCATTGAAAGTAAATGTTGTAAGTTTAGAATAGACTTTGCCGGAGTATTTGATATTAAACTTGTCCAATCCTTTTGCGATCATCGGCGAGATTATATTGTTGTATTTCAGATACGCTTTGCTGCTGATATCACGGTATGCTGTGTTTCCGATTATCTGCCCCTCTGAAAACTGATATGCTTGTTCCTGTTCATGTCGTTTGATATTATTTGCTTCATTCAGTTTTTCAAGAACAGAGGACAAACTGTCATTCAAGTCTTTGTCTGCATAGAATCGTTCTTTTTCATTGAAATCAAGTTCGCTTGCATCTACAAGACTTTCGTACAAGACCAACGTATTTTCATAGTCAGACAGATATTCAAAAAATCTCTTATCAGGTATCTCGTTGTAATCGTGCGGCTGATAGTTTATCCTGTATCCGTTTAATACGTTCAGGTAATCAGCTACTATATTTAAGGCAGCAGCAGCCTTATCTTTAACGTCTTGCCGTCTTTCATGCAGCAACATCGTTTTTGATTGTTTATCTGTACTTTGATGTGATATTGTTTCAAGTCCCAATCTAAAATCATCATTCAGCTTATGACAAGCATCTATCGGCGAGATATTGAAATACTTCTGCACAAACTTTATAATGTCACCACCCTCACCGCAACCAAAACACTTATACCCTTTTTCATATATTTTCATTGACGGCGTTTTTTCATTATGAAACGGACAATTGCAAAAACCGCTTCTGTTGACATCCAGTCCATACATCTCGGCTACCTGTCTCATAGTTAGCCTTTCCTTTATATCATCAAACAGGCTCATTCCTTTCCCTCCTTTGCTTTCTGTGCAAGCTGTGCCTGATAAAATTTAAGTCTGCCTAAGAGCGAACGCTTAGGTTCTTTTTTCTCCGCTTGTATCTTTTTTACAGGCTTTTCGGATGATATCTCCTTTTTCACGACCGTCTGATGAACAACAGGTTTTTTGACAATTTCCTGCGGTTCAATATCAAGAAGCTTGAAAAGCTTGACCTTAAGAGCGGTTTCATCGATCTCATCTTCGTAAAGAGCGATCATCTCGTCCTGATAAGCTGTGGACAGACTTTCAAAGTAATCCTCATCTTCTCCGACCAGTGACAAGCAAACATACACGGCTATCTTATTATTGATATCGTTTACCGCAGATACATCGATCTTTCCAAACGTCTTGCCGTAAAAGTTCCGCTTTAGATCGGAACAAAGCCTTATTGCTGCTGCATCATCTTTTGTAAGTTCATGAAACGATAGAACGAGCTGAATTTCATCTTCGGTAAGAAAGTCAGCGTATTCTCGGCGTATGATCTTTTCCATAGGTAACTCCTTCCTATTCGCCGGTGGCAAATTTCATATCTCCATATCATTCTTATTCTTTTGCTTTTGGATATTAAGTTGTTTTTGCTTTTGTACTTCTTTCTTTTTTTGCTGAAGCTTTGCTAATAATGATGGTTTATTATGCTCTTGCTCAGACCGATCTTTTTTCGGGGCAAGTATACTTTGACGAGAAACATCAATACTTTTTGTTAAATTATGCGTATTGACATTTTTCATTGAGTATGCTATACTATTATCATAGCTGATGAATGTTTCCTCTGGGGGCGATTGTAGCCCTAAAGACTGAAACATTTTATCAGCTTTTTCTTTGTTACAAGCTATCATATTTCCACTTTTAACCTGATTTCTTATATAATTATCAAAATTATTTCTGCCATAAACACTGGTTACTCTATTAACTATGTAATGTGTATGTGAAACATTTAGATCAATTGCTATCATTATTTTTCTTCCTATGCTGTCATATAATTCAGATATAGCAACAAGAGAATTTTCTTTATTGCCTTTGAATATCATCACAGGATTTCTAAGCTCTTTAGGAAGCTGTTCCATTATATCCTGACTGAGACTATGACCATGATACCGTTCTTCGGGACTGCTCATGCACTTCAATATGGTTCTCGGCGCTATAATAGTTTTAAGCGCTGCATTTGCCCCGGCTAGT
>CADBQZ010000029.1 GCA_902796865.1 uncultured Ruminococcus sp.
TCTTACTTTCTTTGGCGTTAGCATAAAGAAAGTAAGTGCTTTTCTTTGCAAGCGTTTCTTTGTGCATACAAAGAAATGCTGAGAAATCTTTCTTTCGTTCATTTCTTGCTCGTGTTCGATGCCGAACCAAAGAACACGCTTACTTTTCTTTTAGGCTTCAAAAGAAAAGTAAGACAAAAGAAATCAGAATTACTCTAATTCATAGTAAACGTCTAATTTTAGTTTATCTCATTGCCGAAAAGCATAAGAAGATAGATTTATTTTGATGCTTTGATTACAATGTGCCTTTCTCAAAAAGTTGAATTATGTGTGTTGTTGCTTTTGTAGGGGCTGGCGACCTCGACAGCCCGAAAAATAATGTTTATTACCCGGTCGGGAATTAGAATTTCCAATAAAATTAAAAGCGACAGGGCGTCTGTCCGCCGGGGTCAACCGGGCGTCTGGGTGCAGCGTCACGCTGCCCGGGGTCACATATTGAGTGCAGCGGTATATGCAGTCGAAAAAGCCGCCTGCAAATTGAATCCGCCGGTATATCCGTCAATGTCTATGACTTCTCCGGCAAAAAAAAGCCCCTGAACTATCTTTGACTGCATCGTTTTCGGGTCTATCTCCCTGATGCTCACACCGCCCCTTGTAACGACCGCTTCTTCGATCGGACGAAGCCCCTTTACCGTCAGAGGGAAGCTTTTCAGAAGTTTTGCAAACGAAAGCCGCTGCTCACGGGTGATGCTGTTCACACGGGTCTCTCCCGGTATTCCCGAAAGTCTTACTGCAGCAGGGATAAGCTTTAACGGCAAAAGCTTTGAAAGCGAATTTCCGAATATCCGATTTTGATTTTCAAGAAAATCTCTTTGCAGCCTTTTGTCAAGCTGCTGTTCAGAAAGACCGGGCTTTAAGTCTATCGAAAGAGTGTAGCGTCCGCTTTCATTCGTCTGCATATGAGCGCTCGCACTCAAGACCAATGGGCCTGACACCCCGAAATGAGTAAAAAGCATCTCTCCAAGCTCACTGTACACTTTTTTCTGCCTGTCATAAAGTGTAAGCGTAACATTTTTCAAAGAAAGCCCCATCATATCGGCACAGTATCTCTCTTCGCACACTATCGGAACAAGCGACGGCCTTATGTCGGTAATGGTGTGCCCCAACTCTTCTGCAAGCCTGTAGCCGTCGCCGGTCGAACCGGTGCCCGGATAAGAGCAGCCGCCTGATGCAAGCAGCACAGAATACGCATGATATTCCGTCCCGTCCGCAATAACGCCTGTGCACACACCGTCTTCCGAGATTATATGCTCGGCTCTTTTCTTTATTATCTTAACACCAAGTTCCTTTAATTTATGTTCCAGAGCGGAAACTATATCCGCCGCCTTGTCGCTTTTCGGGAACACTCTGTTTCCTCTTTCTGTTTTAAGCGGCACTCCGAGCGACTCAAAAAAATCCATTGTATCAGCGGCTCCGAATCGTGAAAAAGCGCCGTACAAAAATCTCGGATTTCCCGGGAAATTCTTTATAAGCTCATCGTTTGAACAGTTGTTCGTAAGATTGCACCTACCCTTGCCGGTTATCCTAAGCTTTTTGCCTATCGAACCGTTTGGCTCTAATATAACTGTCTTTTTGCCGTATTCGGCGCAGTATACCGCCGCAAGCGCACCTGCCGCTCCGCCTCCTATTATTATAACATCATACATCATACTGCTGTTCACTAGTCCTTTGCCGCCTCACTCCCATAGACTTTTCTGCAATCGGAGGATCTCCTCACGCCGTCTTTTTGAAGCTTCTTTATCCGCTTCGTATTTGCCATTCTTCATGACAAGTATATCGCCCTCCCGAACGTTTTCGTCTATCATTTTTTTTGGTATATTTTCAAACACGCCGTCTTTTTCAATAACAGCACTGTCTTCCTCAAATCTTTCAAGTATTATCATTTTCTTTTCTTTTCCGTTTCTGCTTTAAGTCCGTTTTTATCTGATGTAAATGTGACCGTACCGTCAAGATCCGTTCTGTATATATCGTCAGTATAATTTTTCAGCCTTTCAACAGTATCCTTGTGTGGGTGTCCGTAAGATTCTCCGTCGCACATTATGACTGCATACTCGGGGCTTACCGCCTCTAAAAAGTCTTTGCTGCTGGAACTTTTGCTGCCGTGGTGTGCGACTTTAAGAACGTCTATATCAAGGAATGCTCCGCTTTCCATTATATCGGTCTCTGCCTCCTTTTCTATATCACCCGTGAACAGGAAACTGTCCTGTCCGTGAGTAAGCACTGCCGCCGCAGAATAATTATTAAGGTCATCATAATCGTTTACGGGGGATATTATCTTTAATACGCCGTCGCCGGCATCTATCTCCATGCCGGGTGCTGCTGCCGTTATTTTAAGCCCTTTTTCGGAAACAGCCTTCAAAAACTTCTCATAAGTCTTTGTCGTTGGCACAAGATCATCTTTCACCTTCGGCATTATCACTTTTTTTATATCAAAGTTTTTTATTATGTAAGCCGCGGCTCCCATGTGATCCGAATGAGGGTGCGTAAGAAGCATACAGTCGAGCGAAGAAATGCCTTTTTCTCCAAGAAGTCTGCATATTTTTTCCCCGTTTTCCTTTTCTCCGGTGTCGATAAGTACAGCCTTGTCTTCGGATAATATCAAAGAACTGTCTCCCTGACCGACATCTATAAAGGTAACTTCAAGCTCGCCCTCCGCCGTATTCATTTCTTTCTGAGTACTTCCGCCGAAAAGATCATCGAAGAATTTCTTATCTATCACTCCCGACTTTGACACAAACAATACCGCAGCAGCAGCTGCTGCCGCCAGAAGTGTAAGCAAAAGCTTTGCCTTTGCGCTGCCTTTTTTCTTTCTTGATGCCATGCCGATCACTCCATACTCTTTCTTGCCCGTCTTTCAGTCCATTGCTGCTTTGACATAAGTACCTTTCTGGGCTTTGCACCCTCGGACGGTCCTACAACGCCCATTTCTTCAAGCTCGTCCACTATTCTCGCAGCCCTCGCAAATCCGAGTTTCAGCTTTCTCTGAAGTGCGGAAGTGGATACCTGTCCCATTTCGACCGCAATATCTATCGCTCTTTCTATAAGCGCCTCATCGCCCGATGCCGCAGCATCTGCCGGTATATCAGCACCCTTTTCAGCAGGCATACTGTTTTCAACAGCCGCAACTATATCTTCGCTGTACGAAGCCTCAGACTCGCTCTTGATAAAGTTTACGATCGTCTCGACCTCTTTTGAGGAACAGAAACATCCCTGTACTCTGAGCGGTTTCTGCATACCGTTCGGATAATAGAGCATATCGCCGTAGCCTAAAAGCTTTTCTGCCCCTTGTGTATCGAGTATCGTTCTTGAATCGACGCTTGACTGTACCGTCAAAGCGATACGGCTCGGTATATTCGCCTTGATAAGACCGGTTATAACGTCTGTCGTCGGACGCTGGGTAGCAATTATAAGGTGCATACCTGCGGCTCTCGCCATCTGTGCAAGACGGCAGACCGAATCCTCGACCTCTTTTGAAGCCGCCATCATAAGATCGGCAAATTCGTCTATCGCTATCACTATCTGCGGAAGCACCTCAAGCCCTTTTGACCGTGCATTCTCGTTATAGCTTACTATATCCTTAGCGCTGTTGTCTGAGAAAAGCTTATACCGCCTCAGCATCTCCTGAACGCCCCAGTTAAGTGCACCTGCCGCCTGACGAGGGTCTATCACCACCGGGATAAGCAGATGGGGTATGCCGTTATATGTGGAGAATTCGACCATTTTCGGGTCAATAAGTATAAGTTTTACCTGGTCAGGGTCAGCCCTGTAGAGAATACTCATGATTATCGAGTTTGTGCAGACCGATTTACCCGAACCTGTAGTACCTGCGATTATCATATGCGGCATCTTTGCAACGTCGCCTATTATCACATTTCCGGCAATATCCTTTCCGACTGCGAAAGCAAGCTTGCTCTTGGCGTTTGTAAATTCCTTGCTTTCGATTATCTCACGAAGCGATACTATATCCTCATTCTTGTTAGGTATCTCTATACCGATAGCAGCCTTACCGGGTATCGGCGCTTCTATCCTGACACCTGCCGCCGCAAGATTCAGCGCTATATCATCTGAAAGATTCGTGACTTTCGACACCTTTATGCCGGCTGCCGGCTTTATCTCGTATCTCGTTACTCTGGGGCCTCTCTGCACACCTATTATGCTTGCAGTTACACCAAAGCTTTTAAGCGTTTCGATAAGCTTATCAGCATTCTGTTTAAGCTCTTCTCTGGCAGACGGATCGTTTGCTTTTGACGTAGACTTATTTAAGAAATCGACCGACGGGAGCATATACTGCTTCGGCTTGTCGGCTGTTATCTCCAGCTTTCTGCCGCTTTCTTCTGCCCTCTGTGCTTTCTGAGCAAAGCTTTCCGGCATTACCTCGCCGCCGCCTGCTATCGCCTTGCCTATTATATCATCGAGCGCTTCCGGCGGAGAAGATGCGCCCGAAGGCTTTGGCACCGGTTTCTGAGGAGCGCTTTCCGTCAAAGTGGTTTCAGGCATTGCCGCCGGAGCATCTCCGCCAAGCGGTATGTCTATATCGTCAATATCCTTATTGCCGCTCCTTTGCGGCTGCCCCATATCCGGAAGCATTATATCTATATCATCATTTTCGGGTATACGCATATTGATGTCATAATCATCATCAGGCACTGTATCAGCCGGGAGTGGTTCTGAATTTGCAAGATTTATAGCCTCCTGCTCCTCGTCATACTCCCATTCCTCATAAGCCTTTATAGTACGGTTTTCTTCCCTTATCTCCTTTATAGAAGCGTATGCCTTGCGAAATGGCAGGGTAAGATAATGAAAGAGCTGAACGAGCGTGAGATTTGAAAGTATCATAATAGTTATGAACATTAAGATACACACGATTATCTGTGCGCCCAGAACGCCGAAGAAGTTCATGAGCGGCCATGCGATAAGCGCCGAGAGCATACCGCCGCCCTCAAGCTCCATACCTGTTTCATAAAGATAGCTGCACTTTTCACCAAAAGTATTTCCCTGCGGCATTCCCGAAAATATCACCTGTACAACAGAACTGCTCACAAGTATAAGTCCGGCTCCCCACATAGCTCTCGCATAGACTGTTCTCTGTGAGCGCTGCATACCGATAAGCACCGCCGTATATATAAGTATCACCGGTACCATGAATACCGATACGCCGAAAAGCCCTCTTATCGTGTTATGTATCATTTTCCAGCCGCTGCTTCCTTCCACGACCGAAAGCAGGAAGATGAGCACTCCAAGTGCAAAGAGTATCACCGACCAGAACTGATTTACAGGATCGTCCTGCGGCGGTACAGCTGCCGCAGCTTTTCTGCTTTTTTTATCATTTTCCGGTGCTTTTTTTCTGCCTCTTTGTCCGGACGGACTGTTTTTCTTTCTTTCTGCCACTTTTATTGTCCTTTCTTTTTCTTTTTTATCTGTCTTTTTATAATTATTACGGGCTGCTCAAAACATATTTTTTATAATGTCAGCAACCCCTGCATGACAGGCATTTTCTATCATGCCTGCCGCTATCGCCGCAAGTCCGATCATAAGTGTATAGACCGAAAAGACTCTCATTCTGTCGGACGCAGCAAGTATCCTTACCATTTTTATCGAAAGAATGCCTGTTATAAACGCAGCCGCAGCTCCGGCTGCAAAACACAGCGGACTTATTCCCGGGATCTCGGCACCCTTTATAACTGGAGCTGCCTCTGTAAAAGCACCGCCCAGTATAGCCGGTATACCAAGTATGAATGAATACTCGACCGCTGCAAGTCTCCCGAAGCCGCATATAAGA
>CADBQZ010000030.1 GCA_902796865.1 uncultured Ruminococcus sp.
ATTTCCTATAAAGTATTGCAAAAGTGAATTTGTAATTTGACATTTTTGGAAAGATACGTTAGAGCCAAGTGTAGGGGCGAGCATTGCTCGCCCGACCCTACGTTTTTTCTCTGAGGCTGCCCGGTCACGGACTGTAATCCAGAAGAAAATTTTCAACATTTTCACCCTTTTGCACTTGAAAAATCGTTTAAAATATGGTATAATGAAAGCAATTGTAATTGAAAGGGAAAGCCTTTCAGATTCGGAGGTAAAAATATGATAGATTCTTTTGACGAAGTCTTCAAAGGCGTCGTTGATTATTGCAGTAAAAACGGAGATATTGCCAGCACGGCACTAGGATTATGGATAGAACCTATAAAACCGCTTAGACTCGAAGGCAATAAAGCCGTAATGGAAGTTGATACTGAATTTCAGCGTGGTATCGTCATGCAGCAGTATTCGGCTCTTCTGCAAAAAGGCTTTAAGGAGATACTGGGTTTCGATGTAGAGATCGATATACAGGTATCAAACAGCGATCCTTCTTCGGAAAACACAGAGGAAAATTCTTCGTCCGGCAGTAATACAGATAAGATCGATGAAAATAATGCCGATCTCAAGAAAAAAATGGACTATGCAAAATACGATTACACCTTTGATACATTTATCGTTGGAAGTTCTAATGAATTTGCGTATCATGCCTGCAAAGGTGTCGTAAAAGGCGGAGGTGTCGTATACAATCCTCTCTTTATATACGGTCCTTCAGGGCTTGGAAAAACTCATCTTATAACAGCGACAGCTACAGAAATGAGAAAGAACGACCCGTCCCTTAACATAGTGTATGTTACGGGAGAGACTTTCGCAAGCGAGATAATCGAAGCGATACAGAAAAAAAGCACTGCGGAATTCCACAACAAATACCGTTCTGCCGATGTCCTTTTAGTTGACGATATACAGTTCATCGCAGGAAAAGAGAGCACCCAGGAAGAATTCTTCCATACATTCAATGCTCTTTATCAGGACAATAAACAGATACTTCTTGCAGCTGACCGTCCGCCGAAGGCTATAAAGACACTCGAAGACAGGATACGTTCAAGATTTGAATCGGGACTTATGGCAGACATACAGACACCCGATTTTGAAACAAGAATGGCTATAATCAAAAGAAAGGCTGAGCTTTTAGACCTCAATATGCCCGATGATGTAGCTGAATTTATCGCAAACAAGATAAAAACAAATATAAGACAGCTCGAAGGAGCAGTAAAGAAACTAAAAGTCTTGAATCATTACGCCGGAAGCAAGCCTACTATACAGTCGGCACAAGGCGTTATAAGAGAGATAATGAATGATGACCAGCCGCTTCCTGTTACTATCGAAAAGATAATAAACGAAGTTGCAAACGTTTACGGTGTTTCACCTGATGATATACGTTCATCAAAAAGAGTGGCTCAGGTATCAACAGCAAGAAAGGTCGCTATATATATAGTAAGACAGATAACCGGTATGTCACTGACATACATAGGTTCAGAATTCGGCGGAAGAGACCATTCTACTATAGTATATGCCGTTAATGATGTTGCAAAGAACCTTGAGACGGATGACCACTTAAAGGAACTTATAGACGATATAACAAAAAACATACACGATTACAGCAATAGCTGATATGACCCGTTTTTTTATGGAAAAATGACTTTTCCACATATACAAACAAGTTTTCAACAATGAATTAAACTCTGTGGAAATCAATTATTACACGCTGTTACTTGATTTGTAATAATTCTGTAACACTTTCCACTGAAAAATATTCACTAGAATTTAACAAGCGGTTACAAAATATTAACAGCGTGTTGAAACTGTAACATTTTTCCACAGAGTTTTCCAAAAATTCTAAACTTTCCACCAACAATTTCTCAACAGTCTTAACAGTGTGAAGAGTTTTAAACTTTTAAAGAATTTGTCAACAAATGGGTTCTTGAAAAATCACGATGCTAAAATGGCTTGTCTGCGTAATCTGCGGACATTTCAACCAAATCAACACCCCCTACTACTACTACTAATTATAACTATATATATTTATATATAAAGAGCGCAATGCGCTCAATAGAAGATGTTTATAAAAATAGGAGTTTTTATAATGATAAAATTTACCTGTAAAAAAGAAGATATGACACAGGCTATAAATATAGTTTCAAAGGCTGTATCTCCTAAATCGACTATAACAGCTCTTGAAGGCATAAAGCTAAGGCTTGAACCGGGAAAGCTTGAACTTACCGGATATGATCTGGAGATAGGTATAACTACCTTCATAGACTGTGAATCGGAAGACAGCGGTGAATTCATACTCAATTCACATATGTTCAGCGAAACGACAAAAAGACTTCCTTCCGAATATGTAACATATTCGATAGATGAAAATCTTAATCTTACGATAACCGGAGGAAATGCAGAATATAAGATATCGGCTCTTGGTGCAGAAGAATATCCTGCACTTCCAGATATAGAAAGAGATGATCCTTTAGTTATACCTCAGGGACTTCTCCGCTCTATGATAAATCAGTCGGTATATGCCGTTTCAACAAACGATGCAAAGCCTATCATGACAGGAGAACTTTTCGACATAAGAGAAGGGATAGCTCATATAGTTGCGATAGACGGATACAGACTTGCTATAAGAAACGAAAAGATAGACTTTAATGGCGAAAGAAAAATGGTCGTTCCTTCAAAGATGCTCAAAGAAGCATCAGCGATAATGACGGAAGATAATGACAAAAATTGTAATATTTATGTAACAAGAAAGCATATCCTTTTTGATATAAACGGATTTATGATATTTACAAGGCTTTTAGAGGGAGAATTCCATTCTTATGAAAGAAGCATCCCTACAGAGCATATAACAGAGATAAGCTTAAAGACCAGCGATCTTACACATTGTCTTGAAAGATGCTCGCTTCTTTTGAATGAAAAAAACAAAGCGCCTGTTGTATTAAGGCTTGAAAACGGCTGTATAAAGCTTGAATGCAAAACAGCGATAGGAAGCCTTGAAGACAGCATACCTGCTGATATAACAGGAGAAAATATAGTTATAGGCTTTAACAATAAATATCTTCTTGAGGCTTTAAGAGCTGCCGATACAGATAAGATCAAGATACACCTAAACGGTGCAAATAAAGCGGCAAAGATCGTTCCTCCCGAGGGAGATCATTTTATATTTATCGTTATGCCTATCCAGATAAGAGGATAAGAAATTGGAAGAGATAATAAATACAAAGATAAAAACCGAATTTATAAAACTCGATCAGCTTCTTAAATTTTCGGGGCTTTGTGACACCGGAGGATTTGCAAAAGAGCTTATCGTTTCCGGAGAAGTAACGGTAAACGGTGAAGTATGCACCATGAGAGGAAAAAAGATACGCCCCGGAGATGAGATAAAGGTAAGAGAATATACGGTAAGAGTGGAATAAATGTTTATAACTGTTTTAAAAGCGGACGGCTTTAAAAATCTTGAAGATGTGATGATAAGACCTCACCCGAAATATAATCTCATAACAGGTCTTAATGCACAGGGAAAGACAAATCTTTTGGAAAGCATCTGGCTCATGACCGGCTGTAAAAGTTTCAGAGGGTCTAAGGACAGAGATAATATAAAGCTTGACGGAGAAAGAATGGATATAGGCATACGCTTTGATGACGGAAGACGTGAACAGTCGATAGAGTATAAGCTTTCAAAAGAAAATATAAAGCTTAAGGATCTTAAAGTAAACGGTGTTCCTATGAAAAATACAAGAGGGCTTTTTCAGAGATTCAAAGCCGTTGTATTTACTCCTGACGATGTACAGCTCATAAAAGGCGCTCCCGAGAAAAGACGAACATTTATTGATCTTTGCTGCTGTCAGCTTGATCACAGATGCCTTAATATATTAAGAGATTATGAAAATGTGACCGAGCAGAGAAATAATCTTTTGAAGCTTATCGCACAGGGAAGACAGAGTATAAATGACCTCGATATATGGGATACACAGGCGGCAGCGATAGGGTCGATGCTGTCGGAAAAAAGAGAAGATTATGTAAAAAAACTCTCGGAAGTATGCTCAAAGCTTTACAGCTCTATTGCGGGAAAAGATGAAAAGCTTACGATAGAATACAGCTCGAACGTATTCGGGAAAGAGATACCTAAAGGCAAAGACTCAAAAAGTGCCGCTGCTGTATATGCTTTTAAATTAAACAGCAATATAAACGATGATGTAAGGCTCGGATATACTCTTTACGGAGCGCACCGTGACGACATACTGATAAAGATAAACGGGCTTAATATAAAAGACTTCGGTTCTCAGGGACAGATAAAAACTGCGGCTTTGGTATTAAAGCTCGGACAGGCTGAGATATACTACAAAAAGATAGAACAGGCTCCGGTAGTGCTTCTTGATGATGTAATGGGAGAGCTTGACAAAAACAGGCAGAGGTTAGTACTTGATATCGTAAAGGATATGCAGGTATTCATAACCACCTGTAATGAACAGTCGGTCACAGATATGGCAGCAGGAAGCGTTTTTAAGATAAGCGGCGGAAGGGTGATATGATTGTACCTTCATCTTGGGAATGATGTATTGGTAAAAATGAAGGATATAGTCGGAGTTTTCGACATTGAGAACACGACAACGGGGAAAAATACATCAAAGCTTCTTGAAAGAGCAACAAAGGAAAAAAGGATAATAAACGTATCATACGATATGCCGAAAAGCTTTATCGTCTGTATCGAAAACGGAAAAGAGTTAATATATATTACGAATATTTCAGCAGCAACACTCAGGAAAAGAGCTGCTTTGAATAATTATTTCCGCTATGTTTGAAAAAGGCGGAAAGGAGGAAAAATAAATGTCACAGAATCAGAATTACGACGAAAATCAGATCCAGGTGCTTGAGGGTCTTGAGGCTGTCAGAAAGCGTCCGGGAATGTATATCGGTTCTACAGGTCCAAGAGGACTTCATCATCTAGTTTATGAGATAGTTGATAATTCTATAGACGAAGCTCTGGCAGGATACTGCTCACAGATAGATGTAGAGATACTTCCCGGAGATATCATAAGAGTTTCGGATAACGGACGAGGAATACCGACAGGGATACATCCGACCGAAGGAATATCTGCTGCAACGGTAGTTTATACGATACTTCACGCAGGAGGAAAGTTCGGCGGCGGCGGATATAAGGTATCAGGCGGTCTGCACGGTGTCGGAGCATCTGTTGTTAATGCTTTGTCGGAATGGTTAGAGCTTACCGTAAAGGACGGCAAAAACGTACATTTCCAGAGATTTGAAAGAGGAGATTACAAAGAGCCTTTAAAGATAATCGGTGAGACTTCCGAAACAGGTACTTCTGTTATGTTCAAGGCTGACGGAGAGATATTTGAAGATACTCATTATGACTATGATGTGCTTTTGAAAAGATTAAGAGAACAGGCTTTTCTTAATGCAGGCATCAAGATAGTTTTTACCGACAGGCGAAAAGATGATGACGTAAAGAGCAAAACTCTTCACTATGAAGGCGGTATAAGACATTTTGTTGAACATATCCATAAAACAAAGGGTCTTGAGCCTTTGTCGGAAAAGGTAATATATATAAACGGAAAACAGGACGATTCGTATGCCGAGATAGCTATGCAGTACAACGACAGCTATAACGAGCTTATACTTTCGTTTGCGAATAATATCCATACGACAGACGGCGGTTCGCACGAGGTCGGATTTAAAAACGCTCTTACCAAAGTCATAAACGAGTACGGAAAGAAGTTCGGACTTTTAAAAGACGGCGAAAGACTTTTAGGCGACGACGTAAGAGAAGGTCTTACTGCGATAATCTCTGTAAAGCTCACAGAATGCGAGTTTGAGGGACAGACAAAGGGAAGGCTCGGAAATCCGGAGGTAAAGGGCTTCGTTGAAAAGATGGTCATGGAAAAGCTCATGAACTTCCTTGAAGAGAATCCGGCTGATGCAAAAGCTATATTCGATAAATCCCTTGCAGCACAAAGAGCAAGAGAGGCTGCAAAAAAAGCAAGAGAGACTGCAAGAAGAAAGTCGGCTATGGAAAATGCTTCGCTTCCCGGAAAGCTTGCCGACTGTTCGGAACATGATATAGAGAATACAGAAATATATATCGTCGAGGGAGATTCGGCGGGCGGCTCTGCAAAGGACGGAAGAGACAGACGCTATCAGGCTATACTTCCTTTATGGGGAAAGATGCTAAATGTCGAGAAAACAAGGATCGACAAGGTGTATGGAAACGATAAGCTCATGCCTGTAATAACAGCTCTCGGAACAGGTATAGGAGAAGATTTCGATATAAGCAAGCTTCGCTACGGCAAAGTTATAATCATGGCAGATGCCGATGTTGACGGTTCGCATATAAGAACGCTTCTTTTAACATTCTTTTTCAGGTTCATGCGTCCTCTTATCAAAAACGGAAACGTGTATATCGCACAGCCTCCGCTTTTTAAGGTGTTCAGAGGAAAGAAATTTAAATATGCTTTTTCTGATGAAGAACGTGACAGATATATCGAAGAACTTACAAGCGAAAACGGAACAAAGCCTGATGTACAGCGCTATAAAGGTCTTGGTGAGATGGATCCGGAACAGCTCTGGGAGACTACTATGGATCCTTCAAGGAGAACAATGCTCAGGGTAGAAATGGAAGATGCAGTAAAGGCTGATGAAACATTCACTATCCTTATGGGCGATAAGGTAGCGCCGAGAAGAGAATTTATAGAAGAAAACGCTAAGTATGTAGAAAATCTTGATATATGATGTGAAAAAGGGAGAATGTTTATGCAGGAAGAAAACAATAATATCGAAAATAATGAAGAGATAGCTGAAAGCAAAATAATTGAAAACACAG
>CADBQZ010000031.1 GCA_902796865.1 uncultured Ruminococcus sp.
GGAGGGCGACAGGGACGCTGTCCCTTGACCCTGCAAGCTTTTGAAAAAGCTTGACCAAAACTTTTAATTTCGATTCTTTAACGTCCGCCGAACATATACATAAGCGCATTGCAAATTGCAGCCGCAACACCGCTGCCGCCTTTCCTGCCTCTTGCCACGATACATTCTATACCGGAATTTATAAGCATTTCCTTTGACTGTACTACATTAACAAAACCCACCGGAACTCCTATTACAAGCTTTGGTGCAAAATCTCCTTTTTTGATATGCTCACATATTCTTATAAGCGCTGTTGGCGCATTGCCCACAGCATATATCACCGGTCTTCCGAGAGATGCCGCCTTATCTACCGATACAGCAGCTCTCGTAAGACCCTCTTTTTTTGCCTTTTGAGCAACATCATCGTCTGCCATAAAGCATACACATTCCAGCCCGAGTTTTTTTAAAGCAGCTTTATTTATCCCTGCTTTTGCCATATTTGTGTCTGTTACGATGACTGCATTTTTTGAAATAAGACTCTTAAATGTGTCAACAGCATTTTCTGAAAAATAAAGCGTATCCGCATATTCAAAATCAGCCGTTGTATGTATCACTCTAACTACTATCGGTCTTATTTTCTGTGATATATCCCTTTCAAGCTCACTTTCTATTATCTCAAAGCTGCGTTTTTCTATATCAGACGGAAGAATGTATTCAAGCTTCATATGCCCTCCTTTATTATCCTGTAAATGCGTTCCATGTCAAGAGCTTTTCTTGTTTCACGGCTGAGTATATCCAGCTGCATTTCACGGTATTCGTCCATGTCAAAAGCTATTTCATCAAAGCTTATCCCCTTTTTTTCAAAAAGATGCCGTATAAGCCTTCCGCTTATATCACTGCTGTCAAAAAATCCATGAATGTAACAGCCTGCACAATTATCACTGAAACTGCCGCCGCCTTCAAAAAGTCTGCTGCCATATACTTCTGTTTTTCCCATATGTATCTCATAGCCATAGAATCCTGCGCCCGACAAACAGGAAAATTCTCCTTTTATATCTCCGCACAGTTTTCCGCTTATACGCTTTCTTGTCTTGCTCTGTTCAAATACTGTTTCGCATTCGAGAAGTCCAAGACCTTCTGTACTGCCGCCGCCTTCCGTACAAAACGGATCTTCTATCTTTTTTCCCATCATCTGATACCCTCCGCATATGCCGAAAACAGGTATGCCATCATATGCGGCAGATATTATACGCTCAGCAAGCCCACAGCTTCTGAGCCACTTCATATCGGATATAGTACTTTTCGTCCCCGGTATTATTATAAGGTCCGGAGTTCCAAGCTCATAACTGCTGCTTACAAACCGTACAGAAACTCCGTTATATTTCATCAAAGCATCAAGGTCGGTAAAATTCGATATTCTCGGAAGCCTTACAGCCGCAATATCTATATCTCCGGCAGATTGTCTTTTCAAAAGCTTACTGCTCAGACTGTCTTCTGCTTCGAGCTCACATTCTATATGCGGCACAACTCCTATTACCGGAAGCTTTGATCTTTCTTCGAGTATTTTTTTACCGTCTTCAAAAAGTCTTATATCTCCTCTGAAACGGTTTACGATAAGCCCTTTCACAAGCTTTCTCTCATCTTCTTCGAGAAGGCTAAGCGTTCCGAGAAGCTGTGCGAAAACACCTCCTCTGTCTATATCACCTATCAGCAGAACAGGTGCTTTAAGCATTTTTGCAAGTCCCATATTGACTATATCATCTTTTTTGAGATTAAGCTCAGCAGGACTTCCGGCTCCTTCTATAACTATCATATCATGTTCAGCAGAAAGTTTCAGGTATGCTTTTTTTATCTTTGGAACAAGCTTATGTTTATACTTAAAATATTCCTTTGCCCGCATATCTCCGAAAACTTCACCGTTTACTATCACCTGAGAACCTGTATCAGATGACGGCTTTAAAAGTATCGGGTTCATGTATACCGAAGGTTCAAGTCCTGCCGCCTGTGCCTGCAAAGCCTGTGCTCTTCCTATTTCAAGTCCATCCGACGTGACATATGAATTGAGCGCCATATTCTGAGATTTAAAAGGTGCCGGAGAATATCCGTCTTCTTTGAATATCCTGCAAAGTGCTGCCGCTAAAAAGCTTTTTCCGACATCTGACATACTGCCCTGGAGCATTATTGATCCTGACATTTCAATGCCTCCGTAAAAATCATATTTTCTTCATGTGTCCTCACAGCTATACGGTAAAGCCCTTCTCCTGCGCCTTCCATATCTGACAGATCACGAATTAAAATGCCTTTTCTTTTCATTTGATCGAAAAAAAAGCTGTCTGCCCTGAACATAATGAAATTTGCTGTTCCGTCAATGACTTTAAAGCCGTGTTCTTTAAGAACAGATGTAAGGTAATTTCTTTCACGTTCTGAATACAAAACAGTTTTTTCAATAAATCCGCTTAGTCCAAGTGCTGCTTCTGCTGCCGCCTGCGCCGGAACGGATACGCTCCAGAACTGCCCGCTTTTTCTTATCATCAAAGCAGTTTCCTTATCTCCGCAAAGAGCATATCCTATGCGAAGTCCTGCTACTGCAAACATTTTCGTAAAAGCTTTCAGTATTATCCCTTTTCTTTTAAGACATCGTCTTAGTGAATAGTCTTCCCCGTTTTTTGCAAAATCAAGGAAACATTCATCACATACAACGTATGTATCGTTCTCAGAACACTTTTTCGATATTTCAGATAAAAGACCTTTTCCGATAAGTCTGCCTGTAGGATTGTTAGGACAGCATAAAAATACAATATCCGTATCAAAGCTTATCTTATCAAGAATATCTTCCGAAAGTTCAAAATCATTTTGTTCTGAAAGAGTATGGATATTTATTTTGCAGTCTGATTCCAAAAGAGCTTTTTTATATTCACCGAATGACGGAGCACATATCAGAGCTTTCTTAGGTTTTATAGCATAAACTATCCTGTAAATAAGATCAGCCGCACCATTTCCAA
>CADBQZ010000032.1 GCA_902796865.1 uncultured Ruminococcus sp.
ATACATATGCACCATTGATGCTGCAGGTATATCCTATTTCGGGTATCCTCATCTCATAAGTAAAATCCAGCGTCCATTTTTTGTAATCTTCTATAGACTTTTTGAAATTTGCAAAAGAAAAAACCGATTGCTGAAATGCCTTTACGACTGATATCCCTCTGACGTATTCAACTGCCTCACTGTTCATATTATCAAGTGATTCCTGATACTTTACCATTTTTTCCTGCAAGGATCTTCCCATCATCTTGCCGTAAAAAAGCATAGCAGCAATTATAGATGCCAATACAGCAAGTCCCATTTTCCAGTCAAAAACAAACAGCAAAACTATTATCATTATAGTTGCCGCTATTGTTCCCGCAATATCCGGAAGAAGATGAGCCAGAAAGTTTTCTGTCTGTGCGGTACTGTCTTCTATGATCTTTCTGAGCTTTCCGCTTCCTGTATTTCTGAAATATCCTATCGGCAAACGCATCATGCTCTCCACTGCAAGTTTTTTCATATTTGCAGAAGTGCCAAATGCCGCCTTATGACTGAATATCAATGCAATAAAGTTTATAAACATACTGCCTACTGAAAAAACTACTGCGCAGATACCGCATTTCACTGCGGCATCAGTATCTATCCCATTATTCCAGCCGTCAAATACGGTTTTTATGACTTTCCATATCTCAATATATGTAAACAGACCAACAACACTGCTCAATGCTGAAAGTAAAAGAGATATGATTATAAGCAGCCTATTCTTTCCTGCAAGTCCAAACAATACGGTCATACCGGACTCTTGTTTGCTTTCCATGATAACACTCCTTTCACGGTCTGCCGCTTTTATGACAGACCGTATCATCAATTATCTTATCCTATATATATACTTCCCTCAGATGTATAAACTGCACGTTTATCGGTGCAAGTCCATTCATCGTCCGGTGCTGTCCTGTACGCAAGACTTCCCTTTATATCCGCTGGCACAGCTGCTCCGAAGCTGTTGATAACTCCTGCTTCAAAACCGCTTATCGGTCTTCCGCCTGTCTTTTTGTCATCAAAAATATTTACAGTGTCATATAAAACTGGCAGGCCATCACAGCAGAGCAGATTTATTATATCAGCCATAGGGCAAAGCTTACGGATACGTGTAACAAAGTCTGATGTCATAGTGTCATCATACACTAAAACAGTCTCAATGTTTATATGTTCTCTCTCCTTTAACGATGCTGTTATATTGTCACAGCTTCCTATTATGATACCTGCTTCATCTGCTGTTTCATAGTCATTATAAAATGCCGTTTTTCTTATATCTGCAAGCAATCTGCCGAACGCAGTTACTATCTCTTTTTCTTCTTTGCTTACAAATACAGTCTTTTTATCATCGCAGCATATTATGCTGTTTATTCCAAAAAGAGCTGTTGCTGCATTCTTTTCAGATATGCCTGCATTTTTAAGTTCAATAAGATAGCTGTCACTTAAAGCAATATCATAATGTTCTGTGCTGTGAGAGTTTATACTTTCCAGAATCTTTTCTGATCTTTCAGGGAAGCATTTTATATATGTTTCGCCTGAACATATATCCATTATCATGCTGATATATGTATCATACATTTCCTCTATAACAGATCTCTCAAAAGCATTATCAACAAAATCCCATACTACCGTAAGTTCATTTTCAAGAACCGTTATCTGATTATCAAGAAGTACCTGCGATGTCTGACTCAAAGCGTATCTGATATCGCCTATATCATTCCAGCCTTTTACTCCGTCGCCGAATATTGCACAGGTAAATACAGCCGGTACAAGAAACGGCTTGTTATTGTTATTCTTACTGAGTTCCTTTAAAAAGTCAATACCATCAAAACATCTGTGTTCTATGTCCTCACCAAAACGCTTCTGCATTACAGAACACTGTTCCCAGAAAGTTTTTGCAGGATCAGCTTCGGCATCAAGAATAATTGTCGATGTAAAGTCTCCCATTATATCATTCACTCTTTCATAGAAAGGATGACGATTGAACATGGTAAGATTCATAAGAAACTTTTGTTTGTCGCAATACAGAGCAAGTACATTGCAGTATGCACAGCAAAGCATCACCGCAGGAGTTATCTGATGTTCAGCCGCAATGCGTTTGAAAACGGCGTATTCTTCTTTTTCAAACTTTTTTGTCAAACGTTTGAAATGCGGCTTTTTTATAAGAGATATATCTGCTGATACCGGAAGCGTTGGAGGCATCGGGAAGTTTTCTATCTTATCCAGCCAATACTTTTTGTCATTTTGATATTTTTCAGAAGACTTGAAATTTTCCAAAGAACGAAGATAATCGGAAAATTCAAAATCAAATGGTTCCGGTGTGGCAAGCTCATCATTATAATAGGTCATTATCTCATCGCCAAAAATAAAGAAACTGCCTGCATCTGCTATCATAACATCAATATCTGCAAAAAGGATATGCCTGCTATCCCCTGTCTTCATAGCTTTAAATCTGAACAGCGGCCATTTTCCCATTTCAAACATCATATGTGATACCTTGTCACGGTATTCTCTTATACGCATATTCTGCACTGCTTTAGAAAGTGATGATATATCAGTAACTTCAATATTATAATAAGGCGTATCATCAAGTACCTGCTGAGTACCGTCCTGATGCACGATAGTCCTGAGGGACGGCTGATGCTTTACCACCTTGTTCAGTGCTGTTTCAAAGCGTTTTATATCAAGCTCTGTCTCAAGCTCAACATAATAGTGGCATGATATATTTCCAAGATCGTAATCTGAACTTCTGCCCATAAGATAAGCTGTCTGTATGCTGTTAAGAGGGAATTTTTCTCTTGTCATCACGGCAGGAAGCGCATAATCAGAAACGCTTTCGTTTTGCTGTTCCTTGCTGTCCTCTTCAAGCCCCAAAGCAATACCTCTGATAGTCGGTGCTTCATATATGTTTTTCAAAGATATAGTATAGCCTTCCGAGCCTAATGAAGAAACTATCTGTATAGCTTTCAGCGAATCACAGCCGCACTCGAAAAGGTCACTCTCAACGCTTATCCTTTCCTGTTCAAGTATATCGCATACTATTTTTTGTACCAGTTTTTCCCGTTCACTTTCCGGAGCTATATACTCTGATTCATCAGCCTTGACTGCCGGGATAGGAAGCGAAGCTCTGTCTATCTTGCCATTTACAGTAAGCGGCAGTTTGTCCATAGGATATATTCCTGAAGGTATCATATATGAAGGCAGTACCTTTTCAAGCTCTTCAGATATGATGCTGCTGTCAGTATACTCTGTGTTTCTTCCGGCATAAGCCAATACAACATTCTGTTCAAAAGCAGAGACTTCGGAATCCTCAGAAGGATAATATTCGATCTTTTCAAAGCCGCATCTTTCCATTCTTGTCTTCCACTGCTTTGCGGATATAAGCGGTTCGTTCTGTATCATTCTGTCATCGGCGTAGCCTGAAAAGCCTTCAATAAGACCTATAGACACTTTATGGAAAAGCTTATTTTCAGTAAGTTCCAATATCATGAGCATACCGTCTTTTTTCAGCATGGAATACATATATCCAATAGTTTTATCAAGATATTTCGCATCATGCAGTACGTTTGCTCCTATTATGATATCATAACTGCCGTATGGATAACCTTGTATCACAGGATAATCGTCTATGTTGTAAAGCCCGTATTTCAGCGAATTATCTTTGCCGAAGTTTTCTTCTGCTTTTTTGAAGAAGAATGATGAAAGGTCTGTAAATGTATACTCGATATTTTTGCCTTTCAGCTTTTTCAGCACTTCCGCAGTAGTACCTCCGGTGCCGGCACCGAATTCCAGTATCTTTACAGTTTCATCGCTGTTACTGTTTTCAGCATAAGCCGCTGCCGCAGAAGCTATGATGTTATTATTGTACTCTGCAACAGGATTGTATCTGTAGAAATTTTCAGCCCTGTCGATATTTCCTTCTGGGAAAAGTATAGTCAGAGGGTCTACCTCTGCTTTGAGTATATCAGTCATATGCTTTTCCGACTGGACAAGAAATTCCAATGAACCTTCCCAGAATCGTATATGAGGATATTTCCTTGCTTCTTCTAAATACATTGCCGTGTCATTGCTGTCAAGTTCCTTTATTTTGCGGTAAAGACTGCCTATCTTTTCAAAATATCCATACTTAACAAGCGAATCAGCCCACTGATACATAAGCTTTTTATATTTTGGCATTACACTTCCGTTTTGTATAAGCTGCTCAACAGAAAATTCGCTGCTGTCGCCGCAAAGCTGCTCAAAAGTGCTGAACATGATACAAAGGCTCATATTCTCAAGCAATTCGGTTATACAACTGTACTCATCTGGTGACACGGGACTGTCATATACTTCCGCCGCCTTCTCAGCTGCCTTGAAAGCCGCATCAGACATTTTCACATCATGAGCAAGATCATCTTCCACAGGAGTATAATAAGCATATATTTTCTGCTGTCCCCTTTCGCCTTTATGGAATAATGCCGCTGAATCTGCCACATACGGAAGCTTCAAAAGATTTTTTTCTATCTCTCCAAGTTCCACACGAAAACCGTGTATCTTTACCTGATTATCCTTTCGGCCCAGAAATTCTATGCAGCCGTTGTCAAGATATCTTCCGTAATCGCCGGTTTCATATAATCTTACGCCAAGTCTCTCGTTTGATGTAAACGCAGCAGCTGTAATATCAGGAGCATTAAGATAACCTTTGGATAGCCCTTCTCCTGCTATATACAGTTTGCCTTCCGTGTATTTAGGACACTTGCCGGAAAAACTGTCCAGAATATAAAACTGCTGATTCGCAAGCGGATAGCCATACGGAACAGAACGTTCAAACCTTTCTCCCTTTGATACTCTATAATAATTAGACCATATCGAAGCCTCGGTAGCACCTCCCATACTTATAAGCTCTGCCTGCGGGATACACTCCTCAAGCTTTTCCGGGAGGTCAACAGGAATCCAGTCGCCTGAAAGTACTATCTTTCTAAGTGTACTGTCCTTATATCCCATTTTTCTCAATCCATCTGCATATGACTCCATCAAAGCCGGAACTGTGTTCCAGATAGTCACATTATTATCATTGCAAAGCTTGTAAAGTGCTAACGGGTCAAAGCGCTGTTCCTCAGTTGGTATCACAAGACAGCCGCCCGATGTGAGAAGTCCGAAAATGTCATAAACAGAAAGATCAAAGCTTACAGCCGATATGCCTATCGCTCTGTCTCTCTCGGTAACTTCCATAAGCTCGTTCACAGCATATATAGTGTTCATTGCGGCTTTATGTGAAATACAAACACCTTTTGCTTCACCTGTAGAGCCTGATGTGAATATAACATATGCCGTACTGTTTACATCTGTTTTTTCATATGTTCCTTTAAGAGGTTCTGTATCATAGATATCATCAGCCGTGATCTGTGTGAATGCCTCATCAATATCTATGGGCTTGTCTGTAATAATGACTGTAGAATCTGCTTTTTTCATGACCGCTTCTGTTCTCTCGCACGGATTGGAATACTGGAGCGGAACATATACTCCTCCGGCTGCAAGCACGCCCAATATTGCGCCTATCTGTTCAAAAGACTTACGCATCTGCACTGTTATCATATCTCCCGGAACAGTGCCGCTTTCCTTTAACACCTGTGCAGTTCTCATAGCAAAGTCTTTAAGCTGCATATATGTGTACTGTTTTTCATTAAATATCACGGCAATATTATCAGGATAGCTTTCAGCAGCTTTGAAAAACGCTTCATGCATAAGATGCTCAGGAAATACCTTAGAAGTATCGTTTGCCCTGCTCTGCTCCTGTTTCTGGATATCAGGACGCATATCATATACAGGTTCGTCCCAAAGCTCATCATTTTCTGCTGCTTTCGTCACAAGTTCAGCATAAGCATCAAACATAACATCTGCCGTATCGCCTTCAAATATGCAGTCAAGCATATCCCACGAAAGCACTAAACCGTCTTTTTCAAAGTATACCTGATGATCAAGCCATACCTGTGGAGTAGATGACGAAGAATAGCCAAGATGATCGTAAAAGCTGTTTGACGTTATCTGACCGTCTGCCATTTCCACTCCAAGAGTACTTGTAAATACAACAGGGTATATACGTTTTTCATGTTTATTGAGCTTATTTATATCCTTTATAAGATCAACGGCAGAATACAGTGCATGGTCTATGCCGCTGTGTATTTTTTCCTGAAGCTTTAAAGCATTTTCCGCAATGCTCACCATACGTCTTTCAACATCAATTAGTACAAGCTCGGTAAAATCACCCACTATCTCTTCAGTCTGTGAATGGATATTATCTCTTTCAAAGACGGTAAGAACCAGCCCGAAATCCGAAGCGTTTCCCCAAAGAGACAACACCTCACAATAAAGACTGCAAAGTGCTGCCGACGCAGTTATGCCTCTCTTTGAAGCGTTTGCCGCAAATTTTTTCCAAGTATCAATAGGAATAAGCTTTCTTCTTCTCTTAAAGCCTCCGTTTAGCTTCATATTGCTGCTGTATCTTACCGGAAGCGATGGTGCAGGCGGAAAATCTGCTGCCTTTTCCTGCCAGTACCTGACATCTTCTGCATATTTCCCGGAAGCTTTCTTTTCATCTCTGTATCTAAGATAATCCCTGTAGGTAATATCCATCAAAGGCAGTTCTTCACCGGCATAAAGACGAGACAGATCATTCCAGAGTATCATGATGCTTTTTGCATCACATATCATAAAATCTATGCCGAAATGTATTCTGTAACCCATGCTGTATTTTGTTATACTTATTTCAAACATAGGTTCGCCAAGCGGTATGACTTTTGACTGCATCTTTATACGCTTGCTTTTCAGAAATTCTTCCTCGCTGTCTTTATCTTTTGTTATCTCTTCATATGTAAACGGGATATCACATTTTTCTGATATTCGCTGTGTGCCGTCAGCAGTAATGACAGCCCTTAACATATCATGACGCTCGACCAGTTTTTCCACTGCCGCATTGAAGCGTTCAATGTCAAGCTCGTTCATATCTATCTCGAAATAAGAATAGCAGGCATTTCCGCCGAGCTCCATATCATCATTTCTGCCTATGCAGTAAGCCATCTGCACTTCGTTAAGTGCAAATGTGTCATATCTGCCTTCAATATCCGGTTCAAATACTATCTCTGTTTTTTCAGTATCATTATTACTTTTCAGCATATCCATTATCTGCAATGACCAGTTCTTTATACTGCATTGTCTCATCATTTCACCGATATTAGGCTTTATGCCGAAATGTTCCTGTATCTCATCTATCATTTTTATTATAAGGATAGAATCCAAGCCATACATTATAAGATTTTCATCTTCTCCGACTTTTTCTATATCCAGATGAGTGTTTTTGTATATGACTTTTTTAAGAAATCCAGCTATCGAATCAATATCAGGAATGACACTTATCTCTTTATCTGAAAGATCCTCTGAATATTCTTCCGATAAGTTATCCGAAGAACTTGCCGCTTTCACCACCGCATTACTTCCGATAGAGCTATGTGTCTCATTAAACACATAATTAGGTACGCCAAACGGGATAACTGTTCTATTGGGATAATATCTGTTCCAGTCTATATCCACGCCATTTATATAAAGCGATGCTATGAGTTCGTCTAACTGCGAAACTGCTTTTCTTTCAGAAGAAATTGAAGCCGAAACAGCACCGCAGCCATTTATATCACGCACAAAATTGCAAAGTATAGTCTTAGGTCCTATCTCTACAAAAAGTGTACTTCCCATTTTCGATATGTTTGTTACACTTTCGCTGAAACGCACCTCTGACAAAATATGCCTGCACCAATATTCACTGGATGAAAGTTCTTCTCTTTCAGGAGAAGCCGTCACATTAGATACAACGGTAATACGTGGTAACGAATACTCTATATCCTTTATAGCATCAGAAAAATCTCCTGTTATGCTCTCCATGTATTTCGAATGGAATGGGTGAGAATTCTTTAGCAGTTTTGTTTTGAACTTATCCTCCAAAGCCTCTTTAGCTGCTTTTATTTCTTCGGTAAGTCCTGATATGACAGTCTGTGAATCAGAATTGCTTACTGCTATGGTACAGCTGCTGCCGCATTCTTCAAGCGCCTTTTTCACGTCTTCACGGCTGCCGCTTACTGCCAGCATACTGCCGTAAACAGTCTGCTCCATAAGCTTTCCTCTTATATCCACTAATTTCACAGCATCTTTCAAATCAAATACACCTGCAATGCAGGCAGCAGTTATTTCGCCTAAACTGTGCCCTATGACCATATCAGGAATGACACCATAATACATAAGCATTTTTGCAAGTGAATATTCAACCGCAAATATAGCCGGCTGAGTATAGGCGGTGGCATTAAGCTTTTCATCATCTTCAAAAATGATGTTTTTAAGATCTTCGCCTGAGATCTTGCTGTATTCCTCAAAGCACTCATTCAGATAAGATGCAAATACTTTATTTTCTTCATAAAGGTTTTTGAACATTCCAGAATACTGAGAATTCTGACCCGTAAACATAAATACCGTCTGTTCATATCTACTGTTTCCAAATACGATACTATCCGAAAAACCAGTATTCAAATATTCTTCTATACTGTCTGATGCTTTTATAATATCACTGCTTCCGTTATAAACACATCTTTCGCTGAGATCAGCTCTTGAAGTATTCCAAAAAGCCGGGAAATTGCTTATATCTCCAATGCTCTTTAAAGCTTTAGAAAAGCCTGAAAGCTGAGATATAAGTGAATTCTTATCTGTAGCGCTGAATTTTATCATCATATCATCTTTTTTGTTTTTATCCTTATCATTTTTCATATCATAGCTTTCAACGATAATATGTACATTATTGCCGCTTAATCCGAATGCACTTACTCCTATATCCATTTTTTCATCTTCGACCAGTATTTTTTCTGTTGGCACTGCTATGCCATTATGAATAGCAGCGGAATTCGGGTTCATACTTTCAAAGCCGGCACTTTTCGGTATTTCTCTGTGTCTTAGCATCATCACCGCTTTGATAATCCCTGCTGCACCTGCCGCCGCTTCAAGATGTCCTATATTTGCCTTTACAGTTCCGATATATGTAATGCCGTTTTCACCATGCTTTAATTCCGAAAGTGCATTCAGCTCGATAAGGTCGCCCATTTTAGTACCTGTGCCGTGAGTTTCTATATAATTGATATTATCAATTGTAAGCGAACTTCTGTCAAGAGCCTTATGTATCAATGCAGTCTGTGCCGGTCCATACGGAGATGTCATACCTGAACTTTTGCCATCACAGTTCATACTTCCGCCTTTTATCACTGCAAGTATACAATCGTTATCTTCAATAGCATAATCAAGCCTTTTTAGCATCAGCATTCCGCAGCCTTCACCTCTTACAGTGCCGTTTGCGTTTGCATCAAATGCTCTCAGCTCACAGGTATCAGACAGTATCCCAAGTTCAGCCAGCAATTCTGTTGTGCTGTTTGAATAAAGCACATTAACGCCTCCTGCGGCAGCCATACGGCAATCTCCTCTTTTTATCGCATCACAGGCATTATACACTGCCGTCAGAGCTGAAGAGCAAGCCGAATCATAAGTGACCGTAGGACCGGTAAGCCCAAAATAATAAGATACTCTTCCGGATATAAATGATAGCCCGGTGCCGGTCACATCCTTAGGATCTTTTATACCATCGGCTGCTCTTTGCAGACTTACATGATTTGCAAAGTCCATCTGAGATGCCCCTATAAATACACCTATATCCTTTTTCCATTGTTTATCCGGCATAAGACCGGAGTTTTCAAACAGCTCCCAGCAGGTTTTAAGCACAAGCTTTTGCTGTGGATCCATACACGCTGCTTCCTTCGGCGGTATACGAAAAAGTCTGTTATCAAGTGCTTCTATATCTTCGTCAAGATAACCTGCTTTAGCTGTATACTTGCTTTGATCATCATTGTCAGACTTTCTGCGTCCGGAAGGAGCATCAATAACACATTCACCCTGTGATACAATGCTCCATAGCTTTTCAGGCGTATTTATTCCTCCCGGGAATCTGCAAGCCATACCTATTATAGCTATTTCAGTTTCTCTGTCCTTTTCGCTTACGAGTTTTTTAAGACGCTTTATCTCATCAAGGGATCTTTTCATCAGATCTCGTTCGTCCTGTGTCATATTTTTATACTCCTTCCAGCTCGGCTTTAAGCTGCTCTATAAGTTCTTCATCACAGCTTTCCTTATTCGACTTCTTTTTATTGCCTCTTAACTGCTCCATAATATATTCTGCCGCACTATTGACAGTATTGTATGTATAACACATCTGTGGCTGTATATCGACACCCAAAACAGACTGAATATCCGCAGACATAGCTGTACACATAACAGATGTTACTCCGAGTTCCGCAAACGGTATTTCATATTCACTAGCATTAAGTTCTACGCCCGTATTAGCTTTGAGCATTTCTTTTATAAATATCCTGCTCTCCGCCAATGTTGCCGGTTCTGATATATCCGCTGCATCATCTGCATCAGAGCAAAAAAGAAGTCCATGCCATTCCCCGGTCTCACAGCATTTTTTTAAATATGTTCGCTGAAGCTTTCCGCTTGTCGTTCTGGGTATGCTTCGTGGTTTTAAAAATGCTATCATGTCGATTTTCAAGCCGCAGCTTTTCAATACAGCAAGACGTATCTCTCTTGCCCATTCTTCATATTTGGGCGTTTTGACAGCCTTTCTGCTTATCTCTGCCGCTAGCCCCAGCTTTTCATCATCATTGACAGTAAATCTGAAGCAGGCGCATCCGTTCTTTTCAAAAGCATCATCAAGTCCGTATATGATATGTTCCATATCAGAAGGATAATAATTTTTTCCGTTTATTATTATCATTTCCTTTTGTCTGCCTGTAATAAATATCTCATTATCTCCGCCCCAAAAGCCGA
>CADBQZ010000033.1 GCA_902796865.1 uncultured Ruminococcus sp.
CGACTTACAAGAAACTATTGCACAAAACTCTACAGTTTCCATCGTATCCGGCATAGCTATTGTTTTTATATTGTCACAAAATACAAAGGAATGTTTGCCTATTGTTGTTATACCATTTTCAATTACAACATTTTCAATAGAATTCTTTATACTTTCCCATGGTGCTTTTCCATACTCAAAATTGTACATAGCGCCAGTACCGGAAACGGTTAAAGTTTTAGTTTGATCGTCAAAAGTATAAGTAGCATTATCGCCACATTTATTACTGTCATTATATGTTGAATATAAGGTGACAGAATTTTTAGCATTCTGATAATTAAAAGGTACAATCTCTTTTATTAGATTTTCTGACTCATCACACTGCTCACTGTATTTGAGCCAATTTTCATAATCTGACCACTCTTCATCTGTTAACGTATGAATGTCATCGCTTTCCATTTCTGCTAACATAGCGATACTTTCAGTCGGGTCACATTTAGTAATATTGATATTCTGAAAATTGCCATCAGCATCAATATTACGATTATCATTTGCATAAACCGTAGAGAAGTTCATTATTACCATTAACATACTTAACAGTACTACTGTTATTCTTCTAATTATTTTCTTATTATTCATATTATTCTTCTTTCTTTTCAATTTTACAAAACTATTCTTGTTTATAACAAAAACACCTGTATGACCACTTCAAAGAGAATTGATACGTTAATATACATATACCTGCTGTTCAAAGTGATCACGCCAATAAAATATTTCTAAAAAAGCCCAACACTAGAACTATTGCTCCACCAATTATACTTTGCCAAAATAATTGCAGCTAAGTTAACAAATCAACGTAATATCGAGATTTGTTGCTTTTATATCGGTTAAGGTCGGCAAATTTTAATTGAGGGAGCAATATTAATACTATAGTTAAAATTTAAGTGATCTATTCCTCGTCCAAAGGCTCAAAACTGAATTTATCCGATGAATTTGCATATTCTTCAACAGTACTTCCGGCATAACCGATAAATTTTGTTTCCGTTGCTACTGGTTCGCCTATTTCACTATAGTAACCCATTGGGTGATAATCGAACATTACATTCCTTGAAAGGATAACATATTCTTTTATGTTAGTATTTGCAAATGCGTCATCACCTATGCTTTCAAGCTGCAGCGGAAAATTCACTGATTGCAGATTTCTGCAATTTTCAAATGTATAGTCTTTTATATCTTTTACTGAGCTCCGGCTTAGATCGACAGAATTTATACCCGAGCAGCCTGAAAATGCAAATTTGCCCAGGTTTGATAATGAGCTTGAGAAAACAACATCACCGAAATCAAAGCTTGAGTACATAAATGCCGCAGCTCCAATATCAGTCAAATTTGGAGGTAAAATAAATTTAGCGGAAGATACAGCACCCCTAAACGCCGCTACTTTTATTACTTTAAGGCTGTCAGGCAGGGTGATTTTGTCAAATTTAGCACTACGAAAAGTACAATCGCCTATTTCAGTAACACCCTCTTCGATGATCACTGAGTTGTAATCGCATTTGCTCCAAGGAGTTTCAAGTATTCTGTCTTTCTCTATCGGAAATTCAAAAGAACCGCCATCCAACGTGTAGACTGTACTATATTCTATATACGTTTCACGCCAATCACCCGTAGAGCAGGTATTTCCCGTATTATTTTTGCTGATGATAAGCTGTTTGTCATCGTTTACGACCCACTTTATATCGGCTGTTTCTCCTTGAGTAGGTACTGTTTCGGTGGATCTTGATACATCAGATGTTATCAACTCTATCGGAACAGTCACTGTGGTATAACTCGGATTTATAGTTACAGATGTATCTGTTTCTTTTACAGATGTTGTGATTGCTTCTTTCGAAACTGTCACTGTGGTATAACATGTTTCTGTAGTCACAATAGTATCTGTTTCTTTTGCAGATGTTATGACTGCTTCTTTTTGCGGAGCTGCTTTTGCTTCAGCAAGTTTTTTCGCTATATTTGCTGCATCTCTTACATCGATCTTACCGTCGCCGTTGAAATCGGCTTCGGGTGGGAGTTCATGAGCCTTGCGCTGTGCAAGCTTTCTGGCGATATGTGCTGCATCACGAACGTCAAACACACCGTCACCATTGGCATCGCCTGAGAGTAATGTGATTTCTGAATTATAATTTAAGTAGTTAGTTTCAAAAATGATAAATGATGGCTGCCAGGAGTATGGAATATAAGCCGAATTCTTTATCACATCAAACTCATTTAAGTGTTCACAAATATTCAACAACTGCTTACGATCATCTATTCCCGTTACTGCAAATGCTTTTTTA
>CADBQZ010000034.1 GCA_902796865.1 uncultured Ruminococcus sp.
ACTCCTCCGGAGCTTTCATCAGATATAATAGATCAGGGTATCACTCTTTCGGGAGGCGGCGCACTCCTCAGAGGTCTTGACAAGCTTATAAGCCGTGAAACAGGAATGCCGGTCTATATCGCAGAGTATCCTTTAGACTGTGTTGCTGAAGGTACCGGAAAGATACTTGAGGATCTTGATAATTTTGAAGATGCGCTCAATGATGACGTACACTATTATTGATGCTTTTGACATTCTGACCGAAAGGAGCTATAACAGTGAACGGATTTTTTAGGAGCGTAAAATTCAAGGTCATAGTCTGCATTGCGGCATTCTTTCTTGGAATAGGACTTTATTCCGTATCAAAAGGCGGTGAAAAAACAGTTGGCTCACAGCTTATCGGAACGATACTAAACCCTGTAAAGAAAGTATCTAACGCAATATCGAATAAAATATCCCTTGTGATAGACCTGTTTACCGATTCGGAAGCATATGTGGAAGAAAACCGTATGCTTCGTGAAGAGATAGCTGAACTAAATAAGCGCCTTATAAACTACGAAGATATAAAAGCTGAAAATGACGACCTGAGAAAATTCATAGGCATAAAAGAAGGAAACGGAAAAACAGAAGTTTCCCCTTCTTGTACTATAATAGCAAGAACGGCAAACGACCCTTATGGAACATTTATAATCGACAAAGGCAAAAAGGACGGCATAAAGCTTTATGACCCTGTTGCAACATCACAGGGACTTGTCGGTATAGTTACCGAGATCGCAAATTCCTATTCTACAGTAAGGACTATACTTTCAGCCGACCTTTCTGTAGGTGCTATATGCGTTGAGAGCCGTGATACAGGAATAATCGAAGGAAACCTTGCACTCGCTGCTGACGGCAAATGCAAGATGATATATCTTGATAAAAACAATAAGGTCAAAAAAGGAGATCTGATAGTCTCCTCCGGAAACAGCGGACAATTCCCAAAAGGATATATAATCGGCAATGTTACAGAAACGGGCATGGAGGACAGCGGTCTTACCGCTTATGCAGTGATAGAGCCTGCCGTAAAAATGGGAGAAATAACATCTGTAATAGTCATCACCGAATTCGATAAGGTGGAGGAAGATGTTGAGATACCAACCGGTGTGCTCGGTGAAAAGACTACCGAGCCGCCTAAAACAACAAAGGCTTCAGAGGAAACTACAGTTGCCGCTGAAGAAGGCGGTGCAATGCAGGAGCAGCCCAGAGGCGGTGATGAATAATGGCTTTTAAAGCTGCAACAAGAATTCAGAAGATAAGATATTACGCTATAGCAAGATGGGCAATATACATATTGATACTGTTTGTCTGTGCCGTACTCATAAACATAGGCAAAGGCGTAAGACCGATATATTTTATCCCTATGTGTATATGTATCTGTATGCACGAAGGTGAATATACAGCCGCAATTTTAGGCGGTATATGTGGTCTTATAATCGACGAGTCATACGGACGTATGTTTTTCGGATTCAGCAGTATCATCATGATAGCTATATGTGTCGGTTCAACTGTCGTTTTCAGACACTTCCTTTTTAAAAATGGTATAAATGCAGTCATGATGTCAACCGCTTCCGTATTTATCTATCAGATAATCGAATACTTTTTTTACTATGCAATGTGGGGATATGAAGGTACCGGATATGTATTTTCAAACATCTGTATACCATGTATCCTATATACGGTGGCAGTCTCACCGATAGCCTATATAATAATAAAACCGATAATCAAACGGTTTTATCCGAAAAAGGCAAAGACGATCGAAGAAGCAATGAAGATCTGAACTGTCGGACAACCGGCAGCCCCTGATAGTCTGCTGGCTGTCAGGGGTATTTTGTAAAGGAGCATACATACACAATGAGAGATCTTTTAAACAGGATAAGAACAGCATTTCTGGCTATACTGGTAGTGCTTTCAGCCGCAATGGCATTCATAAGACTTATGTCTGTACAGATTGTAAACGGCGATGACCTTTTCAATGAAAGCGAATATACTTCTATATATACCCAGCCTATAAAGGCATCAAGAGGACAGATAGTCGATTACAAAGGCGTACCGATAGTTGCAAACAAGGTCGGATTCAAAATTATCTTAGATGCTTCAAAATTCCCTGAAGACAACAAAGAAGGAAATGAGGTGCTTCTTGAAGCACTAAAGCTCCTCAAAGACAATGATCTTGAGTGGAAGGACACGATGCCTATCACCAAGGAAGAGCCTTACGAATTTGAAGATGATACAAGCGAAGAACAGCAAAACAACTTGAAGGAACTTGTTGGTGTAAACATATACGCAACAGCACAAAACTGTATAGATAAACTCATAGACGATTATGATATTGCAAAAGGCGGCTATTCGGAAGAAGAACAGAGAACACTCGCCGGAATAAGATATGAAATGCTTCATCGTGACTTTTCACTCAGCAATACGTTTACGCTCTGTGATGATGTACCGCTTGAAACGGTCACAAAAGTAAAGGAATTAAGCATACGCCTTAAAGGTCTTGACATCGCCGAAGATGCTGTGAGAGAGATCGCAGTAGGCGACGTTATCCCACAGGAGATAGGTGCTGTAGGTCCTATCTACGCTGAAGAATATTCCGAGCTTAAAGAAAAAGGATATGCTATGAACGACTATGTCGGAAAAAGCGGCATAGAGAGCGCTATGGAAGACAAGCTCAGAGGTGAGGACGGCGAAAAAACCATCACCGTTACTGACGGACAGATAATGTCTGCAAATGTCACAAAAGAACCTAAAGGCGGAAACACTGTAAAACTTACTGTAAATAACGAGTATCAGCGTGATGTACAGGCGATCCTCGAAAACTTTATCGCACAGCTCAGCAGCCGTGGTGATTATTCATCTGTACGCTGCGGAGCAGTAGTCGTTTTAGATGTAAAAGATAATTCGGTGCTTGCTCTTGCTACCTGCCCGACATACAATCTTTTTGATTATAACGAAGACTATGAAAAAATAGCAAACGAAAAGGACTCTCCACTCCTTAACCGTGCAACACATGGTCTTTATCGTCCGGGTTCTACTTTCAAGACTATAACTGCAACGGCTGGACTTAACGAAGGGATAATAACCGGTAATTCAACATACCACTGTGAACAGAAGTTCAAGTTCTATGATATAACGGTCGGATGTACAGGATACCACGGAGATATAGCTGTTCCGCAAGCGCTCAGAGTTTCATGCAACATCTTCTTCTACGAGCTTGCAAGACATCTCGGCATCGACAAGCTTTCGGAATATGCAGCATTATACGGATTCGGTCAGCATTCAGGAATTGAAACCGGTGACTCGGCAGGAGCTTTCGCAAACCCTGATACATTCAATGAGCTTGGTGCAGACTGGACTGTAGGACAGGTCCTTCAGGCAGGTATCGGTCAGTCGGAAACTTCATGCACACCTCTCCAGATGGCTGTACAGGCTTCGACGATAGCAAATCAAGGCGTAAGATATACTCCTCATCTTGTTGACAGTTTATACGATTATGCTATGACAGAAAAGATCTCAACACATGAACCGGATATAGCAGCAGAAATAAAGCTCAATAACGATTACGTCTATGATTATATAACAGAAGGTATGATACTTGCATCGTCAAATGGTTTCCCGGGACAGTATTCACTTTCAGATCTCGGATTTGATGTTGCGATAAAAACAGGTACTCCGCAGAACTGGCGTGACGGCAAAGAACTTACCGATACCGCATTTGTAGGATTTGCACCTGCTTATGATCCGCAGATAGCATTCGCCGGTATGGTAGAGGGCGGTGAGTTTTCAAAGTATATGATAAGAAGTCTTATACAAGCTTATTACAAAGAATATCCAGAAAACGGAAGCTGTTACGGAATGGACAGCATAAACTTCCTTCCTGACAGACCAAGAAATTCAAAATCCGTTTTAAATGATGATAATGAGAGCGATGAAAACGAAAACGAAGGCGAAGAAGAAGATTAAGAAAAAACAGGTGTATGTATAATACACCTGTTTTTTACCATTTTCATAGAATTGTACCTATATTTCATGGTTTTTATTTTTTATTTAAGAATTTGACACAACAGATAAATTTCAACACCGTCAATAGTTGATGTTGCACGATTTTAATAATTTTTCTCCGAATTTCTTTGACTTTTTTCAGATTTATGGTATAATAATAATTGGATTGTTATGCAGGGACATATTAACATTAATACCCTTGCAGTCTGATATAACAGACAAAAAATCATGATCGCAAAAAGTTAAACTCAAGCGATAGAAAGGATAAATATATGACCATTGCTCTTATAGCGCACGATTCAAAAAAGGAACTTATGGTTCAGTTCTGCACAGCATACTGCGGAATACTTTCAAAATATAATCTTTGTGCAACAGGCACTACCGGAAAACTTGTAAGCGAGGCTACAGGTCTTGAGATAGCAAGATACCTCGGAGGTGCACAAGGCGGAGGACAGCAGATAGGCGCACGTATCTCATGCAACGAGATAGATGTACTGCTCTTTTTCCGTGACCCTATAAATCCTAAGGCTAGTGAACCTAATGATATAAATCTTCTTAGATTATGTGACGTTCACAACGTACCGGTCGCAACAAATATTGCAACTGCAGAGGCACTTATACTTGCACTCGAAAGAGGTGATCTCGACTGGCGTGAGATAGGAAACCCTCATATATGATATGAGGGTATTTATCAGAACGCAATACATCACTTTATTTTGATTGGAGTTAGAATATGGCACTTAACATAAAGCGTCCCAACGGAACAGAGGACGTAACGCCCAAAAATATATCTAAATGGCATACAGTAGAACGTATCGTGAGATCTGCTGCCGCTGGATTTGGCTTTAAAGAGATACGTGTCCCTACTTTTGAAAACACCGACCTTTATACTCGTTCGGTAGGTGAAACTACAGATGTAGTACAGAAGGAAATGTACTCGGTCATAGCAAAGGACACAAAATTCACACTGAGACCCGAAGGAACTGCCGGAACTATCCGTGCTATGATGCAAAACGGACTTTTAAACGATGCTATGCCGCAGAAGGTGTTTTATATACTTTCATGCTTCAGGCATGAACGTCCGCAGGCAGGAAGACTCAGAGAATTTCACCAGTTCGGCGTTGAAATGGCTGGAAGCGCTTTGCCTTCGGCTGATGCTGATGTAATAGCTCTTGCTTACAGCATTATCAATGAACTTGGACTAAAAAATATACAGTTAAAGATCAATTCTATAGGCTGTCCGAAATGCCGTGCTAAATATCATGAAGCACTTAAAGCATATTTTGAAAGCAGAAAAGACGAGCTTTGCGATACCTGCAAAACACGTCTTGAAAAAAATCCAATGAGAATACTCGACTGTAAAAGTCCCATATGTTCTGAGATTGCATCAAACGCACCTATAATACTTGACTATCTCTGCGAAGAATGCAGCGATCACTTTGAAAAACTCAAAAGCTATCTTACAGCTCTTGAAATAGAGTATACCGTTGATCCTAAGATAGTAAGAGGTCTTGATTACTACACAAAGACAGTATTCGAGTTCGTTACAACAGATATAGGCGCACAAGGCACAGTATGCGGCGGCGGAAGATATGACGGACTTATCGAAGAATTAGGCGGTAATCATACACCGGCTCTCGGATTTGGAATGGGACTTGAAAGAGTTATACTTACAATGGAGAATCAGGGAATAGCATTTGAAGAAGAAGAAGGATGCAGTCTTTATATAGCACCTATGGATGAAAATGCTTTGCCGTATGCTATGAAATATGCAAATCAGCTCAGAAACGAAGGCTTCTGGGTAGAATATGATACCGTTGGCAGAGGTCTTAAAGCACAGATGAAATACTCTGACAAGATCGGAGCAGCATTTACAATGGTGCTTGGTGACAATGAAATAAGTTCAAAAACGGCAAAACTTAAAAATATGAAGACAGGCGAACAGATCGAAATAGCACTTGATGATAAATTTATAGGCAGTTTTTCAGATATTGCTGTTAGCGAAATGTTCAGTGGAGTTTTAGAATAAAAAATACGATCCAGCGTGTTCTCACACGCTGGATTGATTAACTTATGAAATGGAGAAAAATAATGGCAGATAATATGAAAGGTCTTAAACGCAGTATCTACTGCGGCGAAGTTATAGAAGAAGGAAAGGAAGTAACCGTTGCAGGCTTCGTCCAGAAAATGCGTAACCTGGGCACGCTGATATTTATAGACCTTCGTGACAAAACAGGTATAGTACAGCTCGCATTCAACGATAATACCGACAGAGAACTTTTTGAAAAAGCAGCCGGCTGCCGAAGCGAATTTGTACTTATGGCACACGGCATGACTGCTGTACGTTCAAGCATAAATCACGAGATACCGACCGGAAGGATAGAGATAATCGTTGACGACCTAAGAATACTAGCAAAAGCTCAGACACCGCCTTTTGAAGTAACAAGTGAAACAAATGTAAACGAAGAATTAAGACTCAAATACCGCTATCTTGATCTTCGCCGTCAGCCGCTCCAGCATAATCTCATCATGCGCCATAAAATAGCAAAAGCCGCAAGAGATTATTTCTATGCAAACGACTTCATCGAAATCGAAACACCTATGATGATGAAATCAACTCCGGAAGGTGCCAGAGACTATCTTATACCTTCCCGAGTACACAACGGCAAATTTTATGCACTCCCCCAGTCTCCTCAGATATACAAGCAGCTTCTCATGGTCGCAGGTATGGACAGATATATCCAGCTTGCAAGATGCTTCCGTGATGAGGATCTGAGAGCAGACAGACAGCCTGAATTCACACAGATAGACTTAGAGATGTCATTTGTTGATGTTGAAGACATACTCTCTATGGCTGAAGGATTCATATCATACCTTTTCAAAAATGTTCTTGATATAGAGATCCCTGTACCGCTCAAAAGAATGAGCTACACAGAGGCAATGGAAAAATACGGTTCAGATAAGCCAGATACAAGATTTGATATGGAAATAAAGGATATTTCCGATTTAGTGAAGGACTGCGGTTTCGGCGTTTTTGCAAATGCCGTTAAGGACGGTGGAAGTGTAAGAGCGATCACAGCAAAAAATTCCTCGTCGGTACTCACAAGAAAAGAGATAGATAAGCTTACTGAAATGGCAAGAGGTATCGGCGCTAAGGGACTCGCATATGTAAGATGGGTCGATGAAAAGCCATCATGCTCATTTGCAAAATTCATGAGCGAGGAGGAGCTTTCAGCCATACTCGAAAGGATAGGCTGTGAAAAGGGAGACACCGCTCTTATAATAGCTGACAAAAATAAAGTCACTCTCCCGGTACTTGGTGCGCTGCGTCTCGCTGTCGCTAAAAAGCTTGATATCATACCCGAGGACAAATTCAATTTCCTTTGGATCACAGACTTCCCGTTCTTTGAATACGACGAAGACACAGACAGCTATGTTGCTATGCATCATCCGTTCACAATGCCTAATGATGAGTGTATACAGTACCTTGACAGCGCTCCTGAAAAGGTCTTCGCAAAAGCTTATGACCTTGTACTTAATGGCACAGAGCTTTCATCAGGCTCAATAAGAATTACAGATTACGAGCTTCAGCAAAAAATGTTTGAAGCACTCGGACTTTCTGATGAAGAGATCGAAGCAAAATTCGGATTCCTCGTTGAAGCGTATAAGTATGGTGCGCCGCCGCATGGTGGTCTTGGTATTGGTCTTGACCGTCTTACAATGGTAATGCTCGGCGCTGAAAGTCTCCGTGACGTAACAGCATTTCCAAAGGTACAGAATGCAAGTGAACTTATGTCCGAATGCCCATCACCTGTTGATGATGAAAGCCTTGAAGTTCTTGGCATCAAGATAGTTGACAAAGATAATAAAGAATAATATTAAATCAGTTCCTGTTTACAGGAACTGATTTTTGTTTCACTATATAAAAATAATGCCGTACTTTAAAAGTACGGCATTATTTTCTTTATTTCTTATACTATAAGTTTTTCGCCAAGAGCATTATTGAGAAAATCGAAGCCTATACTTCGCTGTTCTTTTATACGAAGATCGACATCATTCCAATCTATATCGTGTTTCGTATCAAAATCTCCGTAGAATTCCATGTTTTCAAGCCCCATTTTTTTAAGAAGATTTTTTATTCTTCCGAACATTGTATCATTCTTACTGCGCTTGAAAGCTGTAAATTCTTTATGAAAAATGATAGAAAATGCACAAGCATGAAACGAATCGGTATAGACACGTTCACAATTAAGTATGAGCCATAAAAACTCGCTAGGTCCTGTAGTAATAAACTCATCTCTGTGTCCGACATTGTAAATATCAACTATCGGTATATCGCTTTCTATCTCATCTTCATTTTCGAGCATACATTTTAAAGCAAATTTCTCCGGTATATGATAACTAGGCTTTTTTGCTATACCTTCCCATTCAAAGCGTTCGATAAGTAAAACAGGATCTGGAACTTCCTTTGGACGGCGTCCGATAAGGCTGTCTATCGTATCAGCAGCACTCGATTCTCTTACCGAAATATTATTTTCCAAAAAGCCGGAAAGACCTCTTTTATGAAGCGCTCTGTCTTTGAATGGTATATGATCGTAACCAAATGAAGCAGCATATGCTATGCGCTTTTCCTTTGGAAATGCAGTAAGATAATAATGATCAAGTTCTTTGGGATCATCTGTCCAGTTGCGCCATATCTGATCCGAACCAGCCACAGCGTAATCTGCATTTTCCATATCCGGCACACTGCTGCCAAAATCAGGTATCTTTATACTATTAGTATATTCTTCAGTGAATCTGTCAAATATAACATTTCGCTTTTCAAGTGCCGACTCAATATCAATTTTCTGTTTATATTTTCCTATACCCAAACCGGCAAGCTTCTTTTTGACCGCACCTTTGATTTTTTTTGAATAGACCGCTTTTATACGTTCATCAATATGTACAGAAACAGCATCGACACCGAGCTTTTCAAGCGCCGATGTAAGCGCATAGTTTTGAAGTCTGTTGCCATAATTATAACTTCCGAAAATTGAAAAAACAAATGCTTTTTTCATTGCTTCACCTCTTAAATAATGATAATAATAATTTGCTATATAGTATATCACATTACAGATCACTGATTCAAAAATGCCTCGAAAGCTTTATATGTCATGTATACATCGAGCTTTGAAACCGTTTCAAACGGAGCGTGCATTGAAAGCACCGGTACACCTACATCTATAGTATCAACATTAAGATTTGCAATATAAGCAGCAACAGTGCCGCCGCCGCCGACATCTACTTTTCCAAGCTCGCCTGTCTGCCAGATAACATTGTTTTTGTCAAGAAGACTTCTTACCTTTCCAACAAATTCAGCCGAAGCATCAGAAGTTCCTGATTTTCCTCTTGCTCCTGTAAATTTGGTAACGCAAACGCCATAGTTTATGTAAGCACAGTTTCTCTTTTCAAGAACGTCCGGGAATGTCGGATCAAAAGCAGAATTAACGTCAGCCGACATACATTCAGATGCTGAGAGCACTCTCCTTCCGTTAGTTCCGAATTCCTCTGCAAGATCAGCTATAAAGTATTTAAGATATGCAGACTGCAATCCTGTATTGCCGTCACTTCCCGTTTCTTCTTTATCGGTAAGAACTGTAACAGCTGTTCTTCTCGGTGTTTTACATTCAACAGCAGCCATCAAAGCTGTATAAGCGCACACTCTGTCATCGTGTCCATATGAGCCTACAAGACTTCTGTCAAAACCTACATCCTGTGCCTTGAAAGCCGGTACTGCTTCAAGCTCAGCCGAAAGGAAATCATCTTCCGTAATGTCATACTTCTCATTAAGAAGCTTTAAAATATTAAGCTTTACAGCTTCACTCAGATCGTCTTCTCTGAAAGGTCTTGAACCTATGACTATATTAAGTTCCTCACCCTTTATTCCCTGAGCAAGCGGTCTTTTCATCTGTTCAGCTGCAAGATGCGGAAGAAGATCATTTATACAAAATACCGGATCACCTTCATCTTCACCGATCTTTACACTTATCTTTGTTCCGTCCGCTTTTATTATAACACCATGAAGTGCAAGCGGTATTACAGTCCACTGATATTTCTTTATACCGCCATAGTAATGAGTCTTGAAATAAGCTATCTCATTATCCTCATATACAGGGCACTGCTTCAGATCTATTCTTGGCGAGTCGATATGTGCAGCACATATATCAACACCGTTTTTAATGTCATCAGTGCCTATAACAGCCATCATGACAGCCTTTCCACGGTTATTAACATAGACCTTGTCTCCCGCTTTGAGTCCCATTCCAGGCTCATACGGCTTATATCCATTTTCTTCCAAAAGTTTTACAGTGAATTCAACAGCTTCTCTCTCTGTCTTTACTGAATTAAGAAATGACTTATATCCTTCGCAGAATTCATCACACTTTTTGACTTCTTCATCTGTCATTTTATAAAGTGCGTGTTTTTTGCGGCTCATAAGAATATCTTTGAGCTTTTTACCCTGTGACTTTTCTTCTTTACTCATTTTAAAAAACCTCCATTATTTATTCTTAAACAAATTTATTATAGTATCGGCAGTTTTCTCAGCCGCTTCTGAAAGCTCCTGAATGCTGCCGTTGTTTTCTATTATATATTCACTGTTTTTCCTGAAAAATGCTTCATCATGCTGTGATGCCATTCTGTCAAGCGCCTGTTCACGGGTCATGCCGTCTCTTTCGATTATACGCATAAGCCTTAGCTTACTGTCAGCTGTAACAGAAACTATCACATCACAAAGACTGTCTGCACCGCTTTCAAACAAAGTAGGTGCATCAAGAAGGATAAATCGTCTTCCGCTTTCTATAGCTTCCGTTATCTCTTCGGATATATAATCCATAATAAACGGATAAACTATTGAATCCAGAAGCTCAAGTTTATCTTTATCCGAAAAAACAATACCTCCGAGCTTTTTTCTGTCAAGCTCTCCGTTTTCAAGAAGTATCTCTCTTCCAAAATGCTTTACTATTTCATCAAGACAAGGCTCGCCTTTTCTTACCGCTTTTCTTGCTATAATATCAGCATTTATAACAGCAAATCCTTTTTTTTCAAAAGAATTGCATACAGTAGTCTTCCCTGCTCCTGTCTGTCCGGTAAGACCTGTTACGACTGCTTCTCTGTTCATAGCTCTATCACCTCGAATGCTGCCGCACGAAGCAGCCTGTTATATACAGCAAGTCCTACACCATCCATTTCAGGAGAACGTACTAAAACAGTCTCAGCCCCCATATCATCACATTCTCTGAGTTTTGCAAAAAGATTGTGAGCTATCTGTTCTCCGCTGTCGCCAAAAGTCAGAGTTTCTGCATGAAGACTTTCTGTATTATCACTGTCAAATACGATGCAAAAAAGTTTTTCACTGTTCAGGCTATCTGCATACCTGCAAAAACTATCAATATCTCCCTTTACTATTTTTACATCTGCTTTAGGAGAATAATGCTTGTATTTCATTCCAGGAGAAGGTGCTTTTCTGTCTTCTGCAAGATCATTTAATATCGCTTCATCAACTATGACGTTTCCGGCTATCTCTGAAAGCATTTCCTTAGTGACGCTTCCCGGACGAAGTATCCTTACCGTTTTATCATCATCAAAGCATATGACAGTAGATTCCACCCCGAATCTGCTGTCTCCGCCGTCTATGACCGCTTCTATCCTGCCGTTCATATCATTCATAACATGAGAAGCCTTTGTAGGACTTGGGTATCCGGATCTGTTTGCAGACGGAGCCGCTATCGGCACAGAGAGCCTTATAAGCTCACGCATCACCGGGTGGGACGGCATTCTTATACCGACTGTATCAAGACCGCCTGACGTTTCATTTGGCACTATATCATTTTTAGGGACTATCATAGTAAGCGGTCCCGGCCAGAATTTATCTGCAAGCTTGTAAAAAAGCTCCGGTATATTATTGGCAAGTTTTTCTGCCTGCTTTATATCATGTATATGGACTATCAGTGGATTATCAGATGGTCTTCCCTTTGCTTCAAAGATCTTCTTTACAGCTTTGCTGTCAAGTGCCGCTGCTCCAAGACCATATACCGTTTCCGTAGGTATGCCGACCACGCAGCCGTTCTTTATAAGCTCTGCCGCTTTTTTTATATCATCAATGCTGTCTGACAGCATTACTGTTTCTTTCATTATCAGTTATCACCCTGCATAGCGAGCTTAGCTGCCTGATCTGCCGTTGCAAGCTGATCTATTACAGCTTCTATATCGCCGTTCATTATTTCATCAAGTCTGTATACAGTATAATTTATCCTATGATCAGTAAGTCTTCCCTGTGGAAAATTATATGTTCTTATCCTCTCAGAACGATCGCCTGTACCGACCTGTGTGCTTCTCTCGGAAGCTATCTTATCATTTTGTTCCTGTAAAAGCCTGTCATAGAGTCTGGAGCAAAGTATCTTCATAGCCTTATCTTTATTTTTGAACTGGCTTCTTTCGTCCTGGCACTCAACGACTGTGCCCGTTGGGATATGAGTGATCCTAACGGCAGATTCTGTCTTATTGATATGCTGACCGCCTGCACCGCTTGCCCTGAATACGTCTATTTTAAGTTCGCTCGGGTCTATCTTCAGCTCAACTTCCTCCGCTTCAACAAGTACTGCTACCGTTACAGTAGAAGTGTGTATCCTGCCCTGTGACTCAGTCTCCGGAACACGCTGTACCCTATGTACACCGCTTTCATATTTAAGCCTTGAGTAAGCACCGTTTCCTTCCACTGAAAAACATATTTCTTTATAGCCTCCAAGCTCAGTAGGGTGCGCCGACAAAACTTCCTGTTTCCAGCCCTTTGACTCCGCATACATAGAATACATTCTGTATAGAGAATTTGCAAATAAAGCTGCTTCTTCGCCTCCGGCACCGCCTCTTATCTCGATGATAACATTTTTATCATCGTTCGGGTCTTTAGGGAGAAGCAATATTTTAAGCTGCTCGGCAAGCTCGTCCATAAGTTCCTTTGACTCATCATATTCAAGCTGTGCCATTTCCTTCAGCTCTTTATCCTGCTCACCGCTTTCAAGTATCTCCTTTGCATCAGAAAAGCTTTTTTCAGCCTCCTGATACTCCTTATACTTTTCGATTATAGGGGTGAGATTTTTATATTCTTTCATCAGCTCTGCAAAAACATTCGGATCATCTGCTGCTCCCGGTTCAGAAAGCTTCATACCGACCTCGTTATATCTGTTTTCCATAAGCTTTATCTTATCTATCATTCGCCGCCGCCTTCTTGTCTTGTGACCTTTTTGATATTTTTTTCTATCTTATTTCTAGGGATCATAAACTCACGTCCGCACTTTACGCATCGGAGCTTAAAGTCCATTCCTGAACGTATCACGAACATTTCATTTCCACCGCACGGATGATTCTTTTTAAGCGTCAAAATATCCTTTGGACGTATATCCATACCATTCTCCATTTACGATTAAATATTCACTACTATTATATTATAACTCATTTTTTCGATTATGGCAATATCTATTTGAAAATTTCAGTCAAGTGTATATTTCCATTATCTTTATGATGATGCAGAAATACACTGCTTTATTATTTAAAAAGTAAAAACAAAGCCGCCCACTTTGAAATGGACGGCTTTGCCGGTATATTATGATTTGAAATCAATAATATCTTAATTTATAGTTCTCTTTACATATGTAGTGTGGAGAAGCTTGTGAGCTTTATGGCTGCCCGGCTTTTCAAGATATTCCTCATAGAGCTTCTTGATAACAGGGTTCTCATGTGACTTTCTGATAGGTCTGCTTTCGTCGAGGTCATAAAGCACCTTAGCTCTGAGCGCTCTTATATCAGTAAAGTTGCGGACACTTGCAGGCTGCTGTGGCTGACCGCCGCCGTTTACACAACCGCCCGGACAACCCATGATCTCGATAAAGTGATAGTCTGCTTCGCCGTTCTTAACCTTTGTAAGAAGCTCTCTTGCGTTTGCAAGACCGCTTGCTACAGCTACCTTGACATCAAGATCACCAACTTTATATGAAGCTTCCTTGATACCCTCTGTTCCACGAACATCTGTGAAGTTGAGGTTCTTGAGTTCTTCACCAGTAAGTGTTTCAACAGCAGTTCTGAGTGCTGCTTCCATAACACCGCCTGTAGCACCGAAGATAACACCTGCACCGGTAGAAACGCCGAGCGGATCATCGAACTTTTCATCAGGAAGTTCTAAGAACTTGATGCCTGAACGCTCGATCATTCTTGCAAGCTCTCTTGTTGTAAGAGCGATATCAACATCAGGGAAACCTGCGCCGTCCTGATCGTCTCTTCCGATCTCGAACTTCTTTGCTGTACATGGCATGATGCTGACAGAAACGATCTTAGCAGGGTCAATGCCTTCCTTTTCAGCAAAGTATGACTTTGTGATAGCACCAAACATCTGCTGAGGTGACTTACAAGTTGAAAGATTTTCTGTCATATCCGGGAAGTAGTGTTCACAGTATTTTACCCAACCCGGTGAACATGATGTGATAAGCGGAAGCTTGCCGCCATTCTTTACTCTGTCAATGAATTCATTTGCTTCTTCCATTATAGTAAGGTCAGCTGAGAAGTTTGTATCAAATACCTTATCAAAGCCAAGTCTTCTCAAAGATGCTGCAAGCTTACCTTCAACATCTGTTCCGATAGGAAGACCGAAAGCTTCGCCAAGACCTGCTCTTACAGCCGGAGCAGCCTGTACAACAACATACTTTTCAGGATCTGCAATAGCTTCCATTACTTCTCTTGTATTATCCTTTTCAGAGATAGCACCAACAGGACATACAGCGATACACTGACCGCATGATACACAGCTTGTTTCGCCCAGA
>CADBQZ010000035.1 GCA_902796865.1 uncultured Ruminococcus sp.
AAAGTACAAAGGCGGACAGGTGTTCTATTCGGGAACAAACTCTAAAAGCGGAAAGCTTGCACAGGCGATACAGGATAAATTTCATGAGTATATCCAGCCTGAAAACGACAGAGAGATAAAAAAATGCGGCAAGGAACTTTTTTTATGCTATTTTTCAAAGAATCCGACTGTTATGGCTGAATGCGGATTCCTTTCAAATCCGGAGGAAGCAGAACTTCTTAAAACGAAGGAGTATCAGGATAAGACAGCGTTTTCTATATTTTCGGGGATAATTGATTACCTGAATAATTGATTCCGGTGAGTTTATCATATCAGTCGTAAAGAGCCGATAGCGTATATATTGCAATGCAAAAGGAGATAAAAATATGGCGAAGTCTAAAACAGTATACGAATGTGAAGAGTGCGGCTATCAGTCTGCAAAATGGAACGGACGGTGTCCGGAATGCGGAGCATGGAACAGCTTTTCGGAGTCGGTACCGGTAACTGTATCTAAAAGCACCGGCAGACAGACTGCACAGGTAAGTCTTAGTGATAAAATAGTTGAGCTTTCGGAAATAAATGTTGATGCAGATGTAAGGTATCTTACAGGAATGAAAGAACTTGACAGAGTATTAGGCGGCGGACTTGTAAAAGGCTCGATAGTGCTTCTGGGCGGCGCTCCGGGCATAGGTAAAAGTACGCTTCTTTTACAGATATGTCAGTATCTTGGAGAAAATTATTCGGTACTGTATGTATCAGGTGAGGAATCGGCAAGACAGATAAAAGTAAGAGCGCAAAGGCTTGGGGTAGATACCGAAAGCCTTTATCTTCTTACTGTAACAGATGCAGAAGCGATATGCTCGACAATATCTCAGACTGAGCCTGATATAGTTATAATCGACTCTATACAGACAATGAGCATTTCATCAATAACATCAAGCCCCGGAAGTATTACTCAGGTGAGGGAATGTACTAATCTTTTCATGCACACGGCAAAGAATCTCGAAATACCTATGATAATAGTGGGACACGTTAATAAAGACGGCGCTATTGCAGGTCCGAAGGTGATGGAGCATATAGTAGATGCAGTGCTTTATTTTGAAGGAGAGCGCAATCTCACTTTCAGGGTGCTGAGGACTGTCAAAAACAGATTCGGCTCTACCAACGAGATAGGCGTTTTTGAAATGCTTGACAAGGGACTTTCCGAGGTAGAAAATCCCTCTGAGATGCTTTTGACGGGAAGACCGGAAAATGTTTCGGGAACTTGTATAACCTGTACTATGGAGGGTATGAGACCAATACTTACAGAGATGCAGGTGCTTGCAGCAAAGAGCGGTTTTGCTGCTCCGAGAAGAATGTCAAAGGGATTTGACTTCAACAGAATGGTCATAATCATAGCGGTACTTGAAAAGAGGGCAGGGATATATTTCGGCTCGCTGGATGTGTATTTAAATGTTGTGGGCGGTTTCAGCCTTACTGAAACGGCAGGTGATCTTGCGGCAGCGCTTTGTCTGTATTCAAGTATACTCGATAAGCCTATAGACCCGAAGTTAGTCGCATTCGGAGAAGTCGGACTTGGCGGCGAAGTAAGAGCTGTACCTAATGCTGCAATGCGTATAAAGGAAGCAGAAAGAATGGGATTTGAGGTTTGTATCCTTCCAAGACAGTCGCTTCGTGGGATAGATGCAAAGGAATATAACATAAAGCTTGTCGGAGTCTCTGATATAGGCGAGGCGTTTAAAGAGTTCAAAAAATACAATTCATGATACTTACTTTTTTACCCAGATATCCAATAAAAAATAAGACTTTTAATTTGTGCAAATAGACGAAATTGCACAAAAAGTATTGCATTTTCAAACGAAATATGTTAAAATAGTATCATGATAATAAAACGTATGAAATACTACAATTTCATTACAATTTATGAAAGGGGATTGACAAGGATGAACAAGCGTGTTATACTTTGCACAGCACAGCACAGCACAGCACAGCACAGCACAGCACAGGCTAACTGCGCTCTTTTGTCATACCCTAAAAAATCAAACAGTCATAGATATGCACTTTTCGGCAGCTGCAACACCTTTGCAGCCGTTGTGAGAAGTGCATTTTGTTTTTGATAAACTATAAAAAACAATGACGTAAGTTTGATATAAGGAGGTCAAATCATGAAAAGAAAAAAGATCCTAAGCGTTTCGATTGCAGCAGCGTGGCTGCTTACAAGTGTATCATCACCTGTTATGGCAGTTGAAAACATTCAGACAGAAGAAACAACTGAAGCAATAGTAGGTCAGATCTATTCTGGCATTCAGGAGTCGGAAGCAGCTTTGAAGTCATTTACGGACTATGAATTAAGGGCTTCGGAAACAACACCGACAACTGCTGAAGCATATACACTGACTGTTGACGATGTAAAGGTCATACAGTGCCGTGAGGACGACGGCAACAGCAATTCACCACTGATAGATGCACTGTGGATAATAGGCTTGCAGGACGGCGTTGATTTTACCGATGCAAAATATAAAAACATCGTGATCCCGGAAACACTGCCGTTTGACAAGCCGGTGCTTGATGATGAAGGCAATGTAAAGAAGGACGATGACGGCAATGTTATCACAGAAACTGTGGAAATGCCTGTCATCAAGTTTGGTCTGAATGTTACTGAGAGGGACAACCTCGAAAAGATCACATTCTCAAAGAATCTTCGTGTTCTTACAGAGAATCTTGCAAACTATAAGAATTTGAGTGAAGTCGTGATACCTGATGGTTCAGAGCTTGAAGCATTTACCAGCGGAGCATTCAAGGGTACATCTATAAGTTCTATCTATATTCCGGCAGATGTTACATCTATCCCTGACGAGTTATTCGTTAACTGTAAATATCTGACGAAAGTTACTTTCTCGCCGGAATCAAAATTAAAATCAATAGGCGCCCATGCCTTTTCGGGCACATCTCTTAAATCTATAGACATTCCGGATACGGTTACAAGTATCGGTCAATGTGCATTCGGTATGAATTATGCTCCGGGCGGCGAGTCTACCTGTCTCTTTGAGGAGATAGTTCTTCCTGACGGACTGGAAGAGATCTCTGATTATTTATTCTGGGGCTGTTCTAAGCTGCGTAATGTAACATTTGGCAGCGGACTTAAAACTATCGGTGAAGATGCCTTCCACGGAACAGATATCGAAGAATTGGTTATCCCAGATACAGTTACATGGGTCGGTCCCCGTGCATTCAATGAGTGTCACTCACTGCGCTCTGTTAAGATCGGCAGCGGCGTAAAAGAGCTTGGCGGATGCAGCTGGCTGAAAGACAAAGATTGTCTTTCAAGATTCCAGCAGGACGAAAATATTGAAACTGTAGTTTTCAGCGAAGGCTTAGAGAAGATCGGTGACAATATGTTCTGTGACAGCGGAAAGATCCAGAAAATTGTCATTCCGTCAACAGTTAAGAATATCGGTAACTTTGCTTTCGGCAGCAAGGATACTACTGTTTTCCATTCACTTTCCGAACTGACATTTGCAGAAGATTCACAGCTTGAAAATATATTTGAAAGTGCATTCAAGTGCTGCAGCATCAAGCATCTGAAGCTTCCGGTTGCAAAAAAGCCGTTCAAGATCTGGGACAGCGCTTTTGAAGTAAATGCTGATCTTCGTGATGTAGATCTGGGCAACTGCAAGGAGATTGGTTCTGCAACATTCTATTCAAATGAACAGCATTATCTTGAGAACGGAGCCGGCGGCGGTGCGTTCCAGTGGTGCAAAAATCTTAAATCTGTTAATATTGAAGAGGATGAAGCACTTGAGATAATTAATCACGCTTCATTTAATGCTTGTAACAAGCTTATGGGACCTATCACATTCCCGTCCGGTTTGAAAAAAATAGGTCATTCAGCTTTTGCTAACTGTGAAGCCCTCGGCGATATCACATTTAATGAGGGACTTGAAACGATAGGCAATATGGGATTTATCGGCTGTAATCTGACTGAGATAATTCTTCCTGACACTGTTACAGAGGTAGGTTCACGCTGCTTCGAGGGAAATTATGGTGTAGAAAAGTTAAAGATCTCTAAGGGTATGACCGTTATTCCGTTCAGATTCTTAGACTGCTATCCGGCAGATGTAGTAGCTTTTGGTCAAGCTGACGCTGGTGTTCATTGTGAACTCAAAGAGCTTGTTATCCCCGATAATATAAAAGAGATCGGAGAAATGGCATTTGAAGGCTGTCTTGACTTAGAGACAATTGATTTCGGAAAAGTTGAGATCATAAGAAGAGGAGCATTTTGTCTTGCCGATGGATTGACCACAAAATCCGGCAAGAATGGTTCACTGAAAAGTATCAAGATGTCGCCTTGTCTGAAAGAATTCGGAACAGTTAAGAACATTTCCGAATACGAAGTCGGCGCTGTATTTGAAGGACACGGCTATTTTGAAGGACTTGAACTTCCATCTACGATCGAGACGGTCTACGATTGGGCTTTTTATAATTGTCCTTCAATAAAAGAATTTACTATGACAGAAAATCTTAAATTTGTCGGCAGTCACGCTTTTGACGGCTGTGTAAATCTTAAAAATGTGAAATTCTATGAAGACGGCGAAATAAATACAAAATTTGAGGACTGTATCTTTGAAAACTGCACAGGCTTGAAGAGCATTGTACTCCCGGCAGGGCTTGAAACTGTTCCGGTACGTATGTTCAGCGGCTGCTCGAATCTTTCTGATGTAACATGGAATGAGGGAATCGAAACTATCGGCGGAGGTGCGTTTGCATATACGGCACTTACAAGCGTTGAACTCCCTGAAAGCTGTCAATATATTGATGAAGCTGCTTTCCAGAGTGCACCTGTTACAAATGTTAAATTCGGTACAAAAACATTGAATATCGGCGATAACGCCTTTATACGTGACACACACAACGACCTTATGACTTCTGTTTATATCCCGGAGAGCGTAAAGAAAATTGGCACAAAGGCATTCGGCTGGTATAAGGATAGTGATAAGGGATATGCTGAAATTGCAAAGGAAGCAGAGAGTCTTGGCTGCAATGTATCTGAACTGCTTGGTCCTGACGTTGCAAACAATGATTTCATTCTCTATGGCGGCGAAGCTGCGAAAAAATACGCCGAGCAAAACGACATGATCTACAATGGTACAAATGAGGAAGAAAAGATCACAACAGTATCAGGCAATTCTTCCGGAACTGGAACAAATACAGTGACTACAACTACAGCAGCAGCTGGCTCATCAGACCCGGCATCTTCAAGTACAGCAGCGGTGACCACAACAACAGCAGGAAATTCTTCTAGTGAGGAAACGACTGTTTTAGGTGATGCAAACGGTGATAATAAGCTTGATGTTCTTGACTGTACATATATTGCAAGACTGCTTGCACAAAGAAAGAGCATAATGCTTACGGAAGCATCAGACTTCAATAAAGACGGAAAAGTTAATATCATGGACGCAATGGAAATTGCAAAGTACCTGGCTAAAAAGCGCAATAAAAAATAATATAGTATGTATCAGCCCCACTCGTGCACGAAAGTGCATGGGTGGGGATTTATTTGATTGGAACTGCCGGTCGGGACATAAAGAAAAACACCCTCTTAAAATAAGAGAGTGTTATGTCCTTCGAGGTCACTCGCTTGCGTATAGATTATAAATATAAATAATGCTGCCCGGTCGGGACATAAAGAAAAACACCCTCTTAAAATTAAGAGAGTGTTATGTCCTGCGAGGTCACTCGCCTGGTGCCGCAGGCCGGACTTGAACCGGCACGATATCGCTACCGAGGGATTTTAAGTCCCTTGTGTCTGCCTATTCCACCACTGCGGCAACAATAATATTATACCTCAAAAAAACAGAAAAGTCAAGTACTAACTTCAATTTTTTTTTAAAAATCTGCCGCATTCAGCGGCAGATCGTTTTGTTTTTTAGTTTATCTATAAACTTTTCGGTCATTTCATTTATTCTGTTTATGTCAAGTGATGCTATATAAAACTTTTCAAGCCTGTCATGGATATCCAAAGCTATCTTTAAAGATGCCGCTGCTTCATCTGCAAGTTCGAGAGAGGCTTTTTTGTCGAAATTTATACGCTGTTTCTTTCTGTCAAGCTCATCTTTTTTGTAAAATCTTGTAAAGTTTATGATACTTTCACCGGAGGGGCTTTGCTTATTGAAAAAGTTTCCGGTGGTAAAGGAAAGACCGAGTTGCCTGCATATCATATGTTCATACGAAGGACGGTCGAGCATATTGAACTTGCTTATTATAACATCATAGCCGCTTTGAGTGAATTTTTCAGAGAGCATTCTCAAAAGCATATCTCCTCCGGCAAGATTGTCATCTCTTATGAAATAGCGTGAAAGGTCTCCTTCAATAGGAAGGGTCTTATAATTATCTGTGGTAAGAGCCGAGAGCTGACGGTATTCAGTTTTGCCTTTTTTGCCGATGCTGTCATGGATAAGTTTTTTTGCGAGCCTTTCTGCATAGGCGGCAAGTTTCAGCCTGTCGAGGCTTTCTGCTGAAAACTCGTAAATGTCTGTACAGAGTGCGGATATAGCCTGTGCATAATATCTTACACGGCGATGATATTTACCGTTTTCGGCAAAGCAATATCTGACTGCATCGGCGTGGTCACAAAGCTTATTGCCGTCCCAAAATGCTCCTAGATTTATTATTTCCTGAGAGATACCGGGAAGATCAGCTTCAAAAACGTGCGGTGCCGTTCCGTCAACTATCATGAAGTTTTTGTCTTCCATAACTGCCGCATCGAGTGAATTTATATCAGACGAACAGCGGTATAAAGAGATATTTTCACCATCAAAGCTTTCGGCAATACGCTTCATAAGAGTTGACTTGCCGGTCCCGGGACCGCCCTTGAGTATGTAGGTATACATTCCCGGACGGTCTATTTGCTGTTTGAAGTCGGTGCGAAACCCTGTTGGTGATGTCGTTCCCAAAAAATATTCCTGCTTTATCATAGATGATTCCTCCTGTGCCGTTTGAAATGTTATGTTTAAGGCACAGTTTATTTTATGTTATTATATCATAATTGACACAAATTTTGAATGGAGAAAAGTTTATTTATTTGATGATTTTTGCTGTGAGATGAGAGTGTTAAAATTATAAAAAAGAAAAAATAATAAACTAAATATTTATTGATTTTTTTCAAAAATATGTTATTTATGCCTTTAATGTCGCATAATGTCGAAAAATTAATACGTATTTTTTATAAAAAGTGCAAAAAGGTATTTATTTTTGGTTCAGAATATGTTATAATGAATAAAGATACATATCCGAAAAGGAGGATAACAGATATATGGGAGATACTATC
>CADBQZ010000036.1 GCA_902796865.1 uncultured Ruminococcus sp.
GGTTATCAATTTCCTTTATGTGGACGATGATAGTATGCGCTGGTTCGAGTATAATGGTCAAGGGGCTATGACGTATAGCAGTGTGAAGGTCGTGGGATTGTACTAAGAGGGCCTTTTTGGAAAAGGCCAACTAAAACTTTTCTTTTCTGTTCATTTCTTGCTTGTGCAAGAAACGAACCAAAGAACACACAAACTTTCTTTTGCACAAAAGAAAGTTTGATAAAGAAAATAGCTTGAATAATCTGACATTTTCTGAGTAAGGCAGTAAGTCGCTGCCTTAAAAGCATAAGAAAAAACTTATAGTTCAGATTGCTTTTACCGTGTGATCTCTATGTAATCAAAGCAAAGAATTATATTTATCTTCTCTTGCTTTTCGGTAATGAGATAAACTAAGATCAGACGTTTATTAAGGATCAGAGTTATTCTGATTTCTTTTGTCTTACTTTTCTTTTTCAGCCGAAAAGAAAAGTAAGCGTGTTTCTTTGCAAGCGTTTCTTTGCACGAGCAAAGAAATGCTGATAAAAAGAGTTTTGTGTGTCTTTTTCAAAAGGCATGATTGAAAAATAAAAGCACCCACAAAAGGGTGCTTTTATTTTTGTATCACGTATGCCATACGGCATAATCTTAGCTCTTATACTCAAATCTAGGTGCTTCTTCGCCCCTGATAGATGCTGCTGTAACTGTTATCGCTTCGATATTAGGGTCAGACGGTGCATCAAACATCGGCTGCATCAGTACTCCCTCTATGATAGCTCTTAATCCTCTTGCACCTGTTTTCTGCGAAATAGCCTTTTTAGCTATCTCTAAAAGTGCATCGTCCTCGACATTGAGCTTTATCTTATCAAAGTTGAAAAGCTTTTTATACTGCTTTAAAAGAGCATTTTTCGGCTCGGTAAGTATCTTGACCAAAGCCTCTTCATCAAGCTCATCAAGCACAGTTATAATCGGAAGACGACCGACAAGTTCCGGCACGATACCGAATTTTACGAGATCCTGCGGTATAACTTTATGGAAAATGTTCTTTGTCATTTCCTTTTTGGAAGTTATCTCTGCTCCGAATCCAAGCGATGAAGAATTAACTATCTTCATAATGGATTTTTCAAGTCCGTCGAACGCACCGCCGCAGATAAACAGTATATTCTTTGTGTTTATCTGTATAAACTCCTGATTCGGGTGCTTTCTGCCGCCCTGCGGAGGAACATTTGAAACAGTGCCCTCGATTATTTTCAGCAGTGCCTGCTGAACGCCCTCGCCGCTTACGTCTCTTGTAAGCGAAGTATTTTCTGATTTTCTTGAGATCTTGTCTATCTCGTCGATGTATATTATACCTCTTTCGGCAGCTTCAACATTATAATCAGCAGCCTGTATCAAACGCAGAAGCACATTTTCAACATCATCGCCTACATAACCTGCTTCTGTTATAGTGGTAGCATCAGCTATTGCAAAAGGCACATCAAGTATCTTTGCAAGTGTCGATGCCAAAAATGTCTTTCCGACACCCGTAGGTCCTAAGAGTATAACATTACTCTTCTGGATATCTACTTCATCATCGTCGTCTGTCTGGCTTATTATCCTTTTATAATGATTGTAAACAGATACTGCAAGTGTGATCTTTGCCTTATCCTGTCCGACAACATATTCATCAAGCACCGACTTTATCTCAGCAGGTGTGAGCAGATTTATAGTCGTATCGAACTGACTGCTGCCCTTGCCGCTATTGCTGTGATTACGCTTCCTGCGTGATTCAGCCTTTGATAAAGGTCCGGTAAGAAGATCATAGCAGTAAACGACACATTCGTCACATATATTTGATTTGCCTGCGGTAAAGATACTCTGTACCTGATCTTCACTTTTACCGCAGAAATTACAATATTTCGTTGGTTTATCAGCCATTTATGCTCCCCCGCTTACCTGTGGCTTATTACCTTATCAATAAGACCATATGCCTGTGCTTCGTCGGCAAGCATGAAGTTATCACGCTCTGTATCGCTGCATACCTGTTCATACGGCTTTCCGGTATTTTCGCTCAGTATCCTGTTAAGTCTTTCCTTTGTTTTCAAAAGGTTTTCAGTTCTTATCTTTATATCAGTTGCCTGTCCCTGAAGACCGCCTGATATAAGCGGCTGATGTATCATGATCTCACTGTTCGGAAGAGCAAATCTCTTTCCCTTTGCGCCTGATGAGAGCAGAAAAGCACCCATCGAAGCCGCAAGACCGATACAAATAGTTGACACATCGCACTTTATATACTGCATCGTATCATAAATAGCCATTCCGGCCGTAACAGAACCGCCGGGGCTGTTTATATAAAGAGAAATATCCTTTTCAGGATCCTGTCCTTCAAGATATAAAAGCTGTGCAACGATAAGGCTTGCAGTAGTATCATTTACATCCTCTGAAAGCATTATTATCCTGTCGTTCAAAAGCCTTGAAAAAATATCATAAGAACGCTCTCCACGGCTTGTCTGTTCAACTACATATGGAACTAAGCTCATTCTTTTTTCGTCAAAACCCATTTAAATATCTCCCTTTCTCTTATTGTTGCACTGTATCTGATACAGCACATTTTCTTATATAAATAAAGTCTGCTGTCCGTTTTTCCGGACAGCATAACTTATTTCACAGATACCGAACCGGTGTCCATGATATTATTTATTCTTCGTCTTCTTTTTTGTCAACTTCAATAGTGTTGTCAACAACAGCATTTTCCTTTACGAAATCAAGCGCTTTTCTTACCTTGATGTCTGTTCTGAAGTCATCGAGCGGTACTCTGAGCTTAACAGCCTCAAGTGACATATTGTTAGCATCAGCGATCTCCTGAAGATCAGCATCGAGTTCTTCGTCTGTTACGTCGATGTTTTCAAGCTCTGCGATCTTTTCAAGACCAAGACGAAGCTTAACTTCGTTCTTTGCTCTGTCTTCAAATGTTTCTCTGAATGAATCCATATCCATTCCTGTATACTGGAGATAGATGTCGATGCTCATACCCTGATGCTTTAAGCTATGCTCAAAGTTATGGATAAGTCCGTCGATCCTGTGGTCGAACATTACCTTCGGGATAACACCGTCTGTGTTCTCGATGATCTTTTCAACAACATAGTTTTCAAACTCAACATTAGCTCTGTCTTCTGCCTGAGTCTTGAGCTTTTCTTCGATGTCCTTCTTCCACTCATCAACAGTGTCGAATTCTGTAGTATCCTTGATAAGTTCGTCGTCGAACTCAGGATATTCTGTCATATTGATAGCATTTATCTTTACCTTGAATACTGCTGGCTTGCCGGCATATTCTTCCATCTGATAATTTTCAGGGAATGTAACGTTTACTTCAAATTCTTCACCGATAGAGTGACCGCATATCTGATCTTCAAATCCTGGGATAAACTGACCGCTACCAAGCTTTAATGGGAATTCATCAGCCTTTCCGCCTTCAAATGCCTTGCCGTCCATAAAGCCTTCAAAGTCGATTATTACTTCGTCCTTCATTTCGCAGGCTCTGTCATCAACAGAAACTATTCTAGCATTTCTTTCCTTTATCTGATCAATAGCCTTGTTTATATCTTCTTCGCCTATTTCCTTTACCTTCTTAGGTGCTTTGATGCCCTTGTATTCAGAAACAGTCATTTCCGGCTTTGTTATGCAGATAGCCTTGTATTCAACACCGTTTTCAATATCTGCTGAAACAAGTTCTACTCTAGGAGTATCTACAAGCTCAAGCTTTTCTGCTTCTATTGCAGCCGGCATTTCTTCATTGATGAGCTGATTGATAGCTTCATCATAGAATACGTTATCGCCATAGTACTTTTCGATTATCTTTCTTGTAGCTTTACCCTTTCTGAATCCGGGTACAGAGATGCTCTTCTTCTGTCTCTGGAATGCCTTTTCAACAGCAGCAGAAAACTTCTCGCCGTCAGCTGTAAATACCAGCTCTGTTGTATTAACGTCAACCTTGGTTGATGATTTTAAACTCATTTTTAATGTCCTCCAATTTAATTTTGGTGCATACCATATTCATTATATCATAATACTCAAAATTTTTCCATACAAAAATTTGACTTCTACATTTATTACAAATTACATTATTTTTATAGGGTCAAATTGTAGAAAATCACCTGAAATAAGCCTCATTTCAATGCCGTCATACTCGCCATTCAGTGCATTTTTGATAGCAGGTCCATGAAGATGACCATACCAGCATCTTTTTATATCGAATTTATAAAGCACATCAAGTATATCATAATTGAAGCTGTTGCCGTACACCGGCGGATAATGAAGAAATACAAGAGGCTTTAAGCCTTTTGCGTTCGCAACCTCTATAGAAGCTGTCAATCTTCCGGCTTCTCTTGCAAGCACCTTCGCATCCTGTGCTTCTCCCGGCATATTGACCCAGCCTCTTGTGCCGCATATGCCATACTCCTCATACTCACAGCAGTTGTTGTGCAGTATGCTCATAGTCTCAAAACCCCATTCAGAAAAGGTATCCTCCATTTTCTTTTTGGAAGTCCACCAATAATCATGATTTCCTTTCAGTATGATCTTTTTCCCGGGAAGCTTTTCTATCCACTCAAAATCCTCGTATGCGTCTTTGAGCTTCATAGCCCATGAAACATCTCCTGCTATGACCGTTGTATCGTCACTGGTTATCTTCTTTTCCCAGTTGGCTTTGAGAAGCTCCATATAGTTCTCCCAGCCACTGAAAATATTCATGGTTTTATTTCTTACACTTATGGCAAGATGAAGATCGGCTATTGCGAAAAGCGACATTATTCAAGACCGAAGTCTTTGAGAACGTAGCTGTTCATCTCTGACTTTTCAATAGAATCGCTGAATCTTCTCTCACGGTCTTTAAGGTTTGCAAGTGCTTCCGGAACAGGTATATCAGAAAGCTCTGAAAGCTTGTTTACCATATCATATTCGTCCATATCAGAAGTCTTGCCTTCGATAGCTTCAAGTACACTTGCGCTGAACTTGTAAGGACTTGCTGTAGAAGCTATGATAGTTTTTGTATCATCGCCTGTTTCTTTCTTATAATCATTATATACCTTTACAGCAACAGCAGTATGTGTATCGCAGGTGTAAGAATACTTCTTGTAGATCTCGCCGATAGTAGCCTTTGTCTGAGCGTCATCACAGAAGCCGCCGTAGAATTCCTCAGAAAGTACCTTCTTTACTTCATCGCTTACTTCATATCTGCCTTCTTTTGCAAGAGCGCCGAACCATTCCTTTATCTGAGCATCGTCCTGACCTGTAATGATATAGAGAAGTCTTTCAAGGTTGCTTGAGATAAGTATATCCATAGAAGGAGAGCAGGTAGCATAGAAATCTCTGTTTCTGTCATAAACGCCTGTCTGTATAAAGTCTGTAAGCACCTTGTTGATATTTGATGCACAGATAAGCTTGTTTACCGGAAGACCCATCTTCTTTGCATAGTAAGCAGCAAGGATATTTCCGAAGTTTCCTGTAGGTACTACAACGTTTATCTTGTCGCCGAGCTTTATATCGCCGTTTTTAGCAAGTGTTGCATATGAAGAAATGTAATAAACTATCTGCGGAACAAGACGTCCCCAGTTTATTGAATTTGCGCTTGAGAACATAAGTCCGGCATTATTCATCTTTTCCTTTATTTCCTTGTCAGTGAATATTGCCTTTACGCCGTTCTGGCAGTCATCAAAGTTGCCCTTTACTGCACAAACGCCTACGTTTGAACCGAGCTGTGTAGTCATCTGTCTTTTCTGCATAGGGCTTACGCCGTCTTCCGGATAGAATACAAGTATCTGTGTTCCCGGAACGTCCTTGAAGCCTTCGAGTGCTGCTTTTCCTGTATCACCTGATGTAGCAACGAGGATAACTATCTTCTTGTCAAGATTTATCTTCTTTGCAGATGTTGTAAGGAAATACGGAAGTATCTGGAGCGCCATATCCTTGAAAGCACAGGTAGGGCCGTGCCAGAGTTCAAGCATATATGTACCGTCAAAAAGCTCTGCAAGCTCCGCAATGCTCTCAGTCTCAAAATTCTTTGTGCTGTAAGCATTGTCTGTACAGTATCTTATCTCTGCTTCTGTAAAGTCTGTAAGAAATTTTCCGAAAACATAAGCTGCTCTTTCAGAATAGCTCATGCCGGCTATCTTTTCTACTTCATCGAGTGTAAGGCTTGGTATCGACTCAGGGACAAAAAGTCCGCCGTCTTCTGAGATACCCTGTGTTATAGCTTCTGCACTCTGCACTTTGATGCTGCTGTTTCTTGTACTTTTATAAAACATTATATTTCTCCTTCTGCGGTTCTGCCGCAATGATTTTTTTCATACATCGGGGTTTATACCCCTCACTATCCGCTGTAAGCGTTTTTTATATATTCAAGGTCAGGCTCGCCTTCGTCATCAAAGACAAATACCACATCAAATCTCGGCTGGAGACTGCACCTTTTTTCTGCCATATATTTTTCAGCCGCCTTTATGACACGTTTTTGTTTTTTAAAGCCTACGCTTGAATAAGCATCTACCGCCCTGATACTGCGGTATTTTACCTCAACAAAACATATATACTCTCCGTCACGGGCGATAATATCAGCTTCTCCGCCTTTTATCGTATAATTGTTTTCGAGTATCTCAAATCCTTTGTTTTTCAAGTATTCGGATACTTCATGTTCCCATTGTCTTCCAAAATTATTTTTTCTCATAAAGCTTTTTTAAAAAAGACATCCTGTGTATCGGACAAGGACCGTACTCAAGTATCTTCTCGGTATGGAGCTTTGTGCCGTATCCTTTATGCTTTTCAAATCCGTATTCGGGATATATCAGCGCCTGCTCCTTCATGTATCTGTCCCTTGTCACCTTAGCAAGAATAGATGCTGCCGCTATTGATGCTGATACTGCATCACCTTTGACTACTGCTCTTGCCTCGAACGGAAGTTCCTTCGGAAGCCTGTTGCCGTCTACAAGCACCATTGAAAGCTCCTGTTCAAGCCCCTTTACCGCTCTTGACATCGCAAGCATTGCAGCGTTTAGTATATTTATGCGTTCTATCTCCTCGACAGTTGCTCTTGCAATACAATAATTTTCTGCATTTTCTATTATCAGATCATAAAGCAGTTCACGCTTTTTTTCGGAAAGCTTCTTACTGTCGTTAAGCCCCTCTATCGGCTTATCAGGATCCAACACCACCGCAGCCGCATATACATCTCCGGCAAGCGGTCCTCTCCCGGCTTCATCTGTTCCGCAGAATACGCCGACTTCATTTCTTACTGCTTCATCGTATTCATAAAGCGGACTCATGGCTTTCCTCCCGTCTTTTCAGGGAATTCAAGGGTTATCCTTCCGAGCTTTCCGCTCCTGTACTCGTCCATGACAGTTATAGCAGCTCTTTCGGTATTGATCTCTCCCCCTGAGATAAGCATACCTCTTTTTCTTCCTATCATCTCAAGAAGCTCATACCCTTCTTCATCGCCGAACTCTATCTTATAGCGTTCAGTAAGCTTCTGAGGATAGCTGTCTCTGAGTATTTCAAGGAGACATGATACCAAAAGCTCTATATCTATAACATCATCTTTTACAGCACCTGTAAATACAAGCTTTCTTGCAACGGTCTGATCTTCAAACTTAGGCCAGAGCACTCCGGGCATATCAAGCATCTCGACATTCTCGCCAAGCTTTACCCACTGTTTATTTCTTGTAACACCGGGTCTGTCCTCGACCTTTGCCTTTTTTGTTTTTGCCATTTTATTTATGAGCGACGATTTCCCGACATTGGGTATCCCGACTATCATAAGCCTAAGAGGTGTTCCCTCAATACCCTTTTCGGCACGCTTTTTTATAAGCTCACAAAGCATCTGTTCCCTTACTGCCGGAAGAAAGCTTTTTACTCCTTCGCCGGTCTTGCAGTTGCATTTTATAGCGGCATATCCTTTCGACCGGTAAAAACTCAGCCATTTGTCCGTAGCGCTCACATCAGCCATATCAGCCTTATTGAGCACGAACATTCTGGGCTTAGTCCCTACAAGTCCGTCCATATCAGGATTGCGGCTAGACATAGGCACTCTTGCATCAAGTATCTCAACAACTCCGTCAACAAGACTCAGATTCGACTTTATAAGTCTCCTTGTTTTCGCCATATGCCCCGGGAACCAGTTTATATTAGTTTCTACTTCCAATTTTTCACCATTATCCTTAAATAGTCTAGTCCTTGACAATATCACTGTGCATACAGTTACTCTACCATGCCAATGCTTCCGAACGGATATATTCTGAGTATGACCTTTCCGACTATGTCTTTTTCCGGAACAAGACCTATATCTTCATGACGGCTGTCCTTTGAGATATTCCTGTTGTCGCCGAGTACAAATATATATCCTTCCGGGACTGTGAGCGGATAGCTGAATGCTCCCTCGTCACGGTTGGTAGGTCCATTTATATAATCTTCTTCCAGAGCCTGTCCATTGACCGAAACTATACCCTTTTCAAAGTCTATATCCACCGTGTCACCGCTTTTTGCGATAACTCTCTTTACCATACGGCAGTCAAGTCCATCTTTTTCAGATATATTTCCGTCTGAGTCCATAAGCGCTGCTGTTTTTCCGTTTATAACTACAAGATCGCCGTCTTCCGGTTTATATCCGGCACTGAACAGCAAAAGCTCATCTCCGTCATTTATCGTAGGAAGCATTGAATCGCCGACGATATTTGCAAATCCAAAGATATAAGTAAAAATCATATATACTGAAAACAGCAAAGCTATACATCCACAGAACAGATCAAGAGCTTCTTTCACTATATCCTTGCCGTGTCTTTCAGATTCTTCTTCATCATAAGGTGAAACGACATTCACTCTCTCGTCTTCATCTTCAAGCATTGAGAATGCCTGTCGGTTAGCCTCATACTGTGCAAGTCTCGCACTTTCTATCTCGGCTTTCTGCTTTATAGCAGCCTTTGCAGCTGCCGCCTTTTCCTGCTGAAGCTTTTTCACTTTTTCAGCAGCAGACTGTTCCGGTGTTTCATACGATACCGGCGGCATATCTTCGTTCTTTATTATACGGGTCTTATCAAGTTCTGACACCGACGGCGCCGCTCCCGCCTCGGCTTTTGAAAAGACCTGTGTCATATCACCGCTTTTGAGCGGTGCTTTTCCCGGAACTTCATATCTGCCGGTACTGCCCTCATTCACATCAGCGCCGGGAACATTAAAAGTTCCTGTATCTGATGCTGTTTTTCCTGCCGCAGTACTTTCAGACGATGCCTTTTCACGTCCGGAGCTTAGAGCAGTTCTCTTTTTATATGCTCCCGGTCTGTATGGGTTTCGTGCAGTTTCCTCAAGGATACTTTCA